>CAJWIX010000034.1 GCA_913042175.1 uncultured Flavobacteriales bacterium | reverse complement strand
GTCTACGTCGTTTGATTGCGTAATAGGACCTTCTTTGTAAAAGCCACCCATATAGGAATGACCGCCGGCGAAACCGTGGATCTCGACCTCGTCCATTTTCGATAATGGTAGTCCATTTCCCTTAAACATTTGCAGCGCGTGGTTCTCTATTTCATTTTCGAGACCATCGGCGACTGACTGGGCGGCGTCTACGGATGACGCATGGACAATCGATGCATGCATTAGGTCGTTGGCGTTCTCCATATGAAGCTTCCAATTACCCTTGTATTGCTGCCTAAAGCCGCCACCTGACATCTCAATCTCGCCGCCCGGAGCACGATCTACCATATTGTCGAAGGCTCTTGTCATCGGTCCGAGATACTCGATTAGCGACGGTCCATATGGCGCCTTGCTTGCGAAGATAAAGCCACGGTAAATATCAACCCGGGCGGCGCGGTCTAACGCTAAAGCGGGATCTTTAGGGTCGATTTTCCCATTATAGCCCCTCCCGTGTGGGATGCCGATCAGAGAGCCATCGGTCGCGAAGGACCATCCGTGGTAAGGACAAACGAAACGTTTCTTAGCGCCCCGTCGGGCGCTACAAATCTTCATGCCGCGATGGGTGCAACGGTTGGCGAAGACGTGGATTTCTCCGTCGGTGTGGCGTGAAACGATCATTGGGCGATTGCCGATGTAAGCGGTGACGAACTGGCCTGGTTCTGAAAGTTGGCTTTCATGAGCGACGAATAACCAGACATGGTTGTAAATACGCTCCATTTCCGCATCAAAAATCGTCGCATCGGTGTAAACTCTCCGATGCACACGACCTTCCTGTGCGAGGTCTGTGAATGTATCTGTCATGCCTCGGATAAAAGCATCAGTTCGTTCCTCGGTAAATGTTCAATTTTACGGATTAATTTTTGAGTAAGCTTCGTAGGCTGCACGTTTGCAATAGGTTTTCGCGATCATCATTACATAGCAAAGCAAATTTGCGAACGTCTCCGATCTTCGAAAAGCCCGAATTGAGGACAAGACACTAGTCAAAAAGGTGCTACTTCCACGGCTTAATCAAAATGGATTCAAGCTCAATGCTTCGTGGCAAAAAAATGCAGAAGGGCTTAACAGTGGCAATATAGAAATCAGCAAATCACAAAGAGATGGCCGAGGCAGCAACGAAATTGGTGAGCTCTCGATTACATCTAAGGGAATTTATGTTGGCAATGGCCGAACTGCTAGGTTATTAGGACCAAAAGAGATAGATTACTTTCAACAAATTATTTCTTCAAATAGTTGGATTTCAGTACTATGTCTTTTATTATTTATTGTTTCTTTAATACCTATATTTACTGTAAATAAACTTTTAACAGTTATAACTGCAATCTTTTTTATTTTAATTATTTTACCATTAATAAAAATTGGTTATTCTGTGACTATCCCTTTTTTAATTTTTGGTTCGTTTATACTCATAATAAGTTTATTTATTGATATAATTTTTGAAAGAGCTCGCAAGCTTAATAATTCTGTTTAATAATATGTGTATATTTTTAATGGAGTAATTTGATGATAGCAATTGGGGGAGAGAATCTTATTGATTTAGTTTCTTCAAGTTTTAACCCTGAAGGACTACCAATTTATTTAGCAAATCCTGGTGGATCTCCATATAACGTCGCAATAGCTGCAAGTAAGCAGGGTGGAAATGTATCATATTTAACACCACTGTCTAAAGATACACTGGGAGTATTACTTTCATCCAGGCTAAAAGAAAATGGTGTTAAAATTTTGTCAAAAAGTATATCAAACCCAACTTCTTTAGCTGTAGTATCTATAAGTGAGGGCATTCCGTCCTATAGTTTTCATAGAAATGAAACAGCTGAAAGAAAAGTAAATTTAGAAAATTTATTGGATATAATACCAATAAATACTAAAATTTTCCATGTTGGTTCCCTAGGCCTTATCGAAGGAAAAGATGCCGAAATTTGGGAAATATTTTTTAAGAAATGCAAACAAAAAGGTTTTATTACTAGTTTAGATCCAAATGTGCGGCCAATACTTATAAATGACCGTGAATCATATATTAAAAGATTAGAAAGAATGTTTTTGGATGCGGATATTTTAAAGCTCAGTGATGAAGATTTAAATTGGCTTTATCCAAACAATTCGATTAATCATTCTTTTGAAATCCTTCAATCAAAAACAAATGCCAAACTACTTATTCTCACATTTGGGGAAAAAGGTTCTATAGGAAAAACTTCTCATTTTGAAATAAATATGCCCTCAGAAAAGATTTCTGATTTGAAAGATACAGTTGGTGCAGGAGACACATACATGGCAAGTATATTGACTTGGTTTATAGAAAATAAAATTTTTGATAGTAATTTGATAGAAAATTTAAAAAAAACAGATCTTTCATTAATGATGAATAAAGCCTCTATTGCTGCAGCATTAAATTGTAAAAAAATAGGTTGTAATCCACCTTCAAAAGTAGATATTGAATCTTTTAAAAAAATAAAATTTAATTAAATAAATGCCAAAAAATATACCAATAGATCCAATAAAAACTTTCAGCAAAAGTGTACTTAAAAGTTCAGGAATTCCTGTTCATCAATATCAGAAATCAATTCAGGAAGAACTAAAGATATATGGCAAGGAAAATTTAATAGAGTTATTGCGCCATATGTATATAGTTCGTGAGTTTGAAACTATGCTAAACTCATTCAAAACAAAGGGTTCTTATAAAAATATAGAATATATTTATAACGGGCCTGCACATCTTTCTATTGGTCAAGAGGCTGCAGCTGTTGGATCTGCATTTGCTTTGAAAACTGAAGATAAAATTTTTGGTTCTCATAGGAGCCATGGTGAAATGATAGCTAAAGGCCTTTCAGCAATTAATAGTTTGAGCAGAAATAAAATAAACTCAATAATGGAAACGCATCATGATGGTAAATTAATTTCATACATCCATAAAAACTTTAATAACACAGAATTTAATGATGCAGAGATGTTTTTATTAATTGGTGTATTAGCAGAAATTTTTATGCGTGAACTTGGTTTTAATAAAGGTATGGGAGGGTCAATGCATGCATTTTTTACACCTTTTGGTGCCTTTCCAAACAATGCAATTGTAGGGGGATCTTCAGGTATTGCTGTGGGCGCAGCTTTACACGCACATTTAAAACAAAATAAATCTATTTGTGTTGCAAATTTAGGCGATGGAAGTACTGGCTGTGGATTAGTATGGGAAGCGATGAATTTTGCTGCCATGGGACAATACAAAAACCTGTGGCCCAAACCATTTAATAATAATCCACCAATGTTATTTTGTTTTATGAATAATTTTTATGCTATGGGGGGTCAAACATTGGGAGAAACAATGTCTTGGGACCGCCTTTCAAGGATAGCTAGTGGAGTGAATCCTGAGCAGTTGCACGCTGAAACTGTCAATGGTTCTGACCCTTTATCAGTTGCTGATGCAGTTATCAGAAAAAGAAAGATATTGTTAGAAGGAAATGGTCCTGCATTATTAGATATTGAATGCTATCGATTTTCTGGACATTCAACAACTGATACAAATGCTTATAGATCTAGAGAAGAGATCAAACATTGGAAATCTTTTGATCCCATTGAGCTCTATTCTCAAAAATTACTTGATGCTGATATTATAAATAAAAAGAATTTAGATAACATAATTGAAAAAGTACAAAATCAAATAGAGTTATTAACAAGTAAAGTTGTAGATAGAGAATTAACACCAAGTATTGATATAGCAAAAAAACCTACAATTATTGGAGATTTTACTTTTAATAAAGAAGTAAACAGAATTTCTAAAACTGCAGACGATTTGTTAATGGATATTAATCAAGTTAATCAGATAAAAAATATGAAAAAAAAGTCTCGATATGGAAAAACTAGTGATGGTTCTTTATTATCTGGAATGAGAGCAATTACCCTTAGAGATAGCTTGGCTGAAGCCATAATTTATCATTTGTCCAATGACAAATCACTTATTGCTTATGGAGAAGAATGTCGTGATTGGGGAGGAGCGTTTGGTGTCTACAGGGGATTTGCTGATATTATTCCAATGAATAGGTTATTTAATGCACCCATTTCAGAAGCAGCTATAGTTTCCACCGCAATTGGTTACGCTATCTCTGGTGGTAGAGCAATTATTGAACTTATGTATTCAGATTTTATTGGCCGAGCTGGAGATGAAATATTTAACCAATTAGCAAAATGGCAAGCAATGTCTGCAGGAGAATTAAGGTTACCTATTGTTTTAAGAGCTTCTATTGGATCTAAGTATGGAGCTCAACACTCACAGGATTGGTCATCATTACTTACACATATTCCAGGACTATCAATTGTATATCCAGCAACTCCATATGATGCAAAAGGTTTAATAGCAACCTCATTAAAATCTAATGATCCAACTATTTTTTTTGAAAGCCAACGTTTATACGACAAAGTAGAGGTTTTTAATGAAAAAGGTGTTCCAGAAGAGTATTATACTATACCTATAGGCAAAGCAGTTAAAAGAAAAAAAGGTAGAGATATAACTATTTTAACAATAGGGGCCTCGTTATATCCAGCCTTGGATGCAAGTGAAGAGTTGATAAACTACAAAATTGATGCTGAAGTTATTGATGCAAGATCACTTGTTCCATTTGATTATGATATGTTGATAAGTTCTGTAAATTTGACTGGACGCTTACTTATTGTTTCTGAAGCAGTTGAAAGAGGAAGTTTTTCAAATACTATTGCTACAAATATATCAAGGTTTGCCTTTAATAATCTTAAGGCACCCGCTATAGTAATTGGGGCACCCAATTGGATAGCCCCTGGCGCCGACATGGAGAAAACATATTCACCACAATCAGATGATATTTTAGATTCAGTTTTTAGAGATTTTTTTCCAGAAAAAAGAGTGAATAAAAAAGGTCTCCGAAAAGATTGGAATTTTTTAGAATTGGCCAAAAAGGGATTTTAACCAAAAAGGATAAATCAAATGACAGATATAATAATACCAAATTTAGGTAACGAAATATCAGAGGCTGAAATAACAGAGTGGCTAGTGGGTGCTGGTGAAGAAGTAGAAGAGGGTGAAGTTGTACTCTTAATATCGACTACTAAAACTGCGTTAGAAATTGAAGCTCCGGTTAGTGGAAAAATTTCTCAAATCAATTTTAGTGAAGGAGATTTAGTTCAGGTAGGAGATGTTGTTGGTCAAATAGAATAATTTTTTATCAAAAACATTATCTACCAATATATTTTGGTACTAATGTTCCTGGATTTTCACTGTTCTTGTATGCTGCCTCAACTAAAGCCATGGTATTCCAAGAATCCTTTACTGACGCAATGAGTTCACTTTCTTCACCATTTATATATCGCTGCAATTGAGACATTCTGTTTCCAAAACTTTCAATAAACCAAGATCCTCTTAAAGGAATATTAACCCATTCTTTTCCTAAGTTTATTTCTAATATATCAGGTTCTCCTTTTGGATAATTAAGATTTACCCCAAGTTGAACATACGCTGCACCTTTGGTCCCACAAATTCGGAATTCACAAGCTTGATATTTTCTACCAAAATTATGATTATGATTTATGGTTAGAGCACATCTTATATCACTTCCATAATCTAATATAGCTGTAGTTCTGGTATTTGAAGTTTTTTCCCCAGGGAAGCCAAGTGTTTTTGCTTTTACACCATTTGGGTCACCTAGTATGGATCTTATAAAATCGAAATAGTGAATTGAGTGCAAAAGGATTTCAACTCTTGGTAAATTTTCTAAAAACTTCCATAATGACCAGGGAGTATCTAACGCTAGCCAAGCATCAAAATCTACAATTTTACCTAATAAACCTGAGTTGATAGCATCTTTTAAAGCTATCATCATCGGAGCAAATCTAAGTTGAAAATTTAGTGCAGCCTTTAGTGATCTAGCATTACAAATTTCTAAAATTTTAGTGGCTTCATCAAGATTGCTACCCATAGGTTTTTGAATTAAAACACCGGCATTTTCTGGTAATATTTCTAGAATGCTTGCATGAGCCTTGGGTGGAGTAGCTAAATCAAATATTACATTTTGCTGGTCAGACGCTTCTTCTGCAGTATTGAAAACACTGACATTATATTTACTTGCTAATTTTTTTGCTTTTTTAATATCTGGATCATAAATACCCTGAACTTTAAAACCTGCTTGTTTATAGGCTGGTAAATGCGCATCATTTACAATAGACCCAGCTCCAAAAATGACAATCGGACTATGCTTTTTGGGTTTTCTCCATTCTTGATTAAGATTGATCATGTTAAGCTTAAATTTGCAATATATTAATCAATTTAAATTATTCTAAACTTAATTTATAAAATTTTCTCTACTTCATCTCTGGTTGGCATAGAGGGAGCTGTTCCAGCTCTTGTAACTGAAATACCTGCAGTTGCACAACCAAAATTAATTGATTCTAAGGTACTTCTGCCCTCAGATAAAGCAGCAGCAAAACCTCCATTAAATGCATCACCTGCTCCAGTTGTTTCTAAAACTTGTCCAACTTTATAGCTTTGTATTAATCCATGTTCATGCAAATAAGCACCTTTCTCTCCCAGTGTAATTATAGGAGTTTCAACTCCCATTTCTTTAAATTTTTCACACGCTATTTTTGCATCATCTAATGTTGAAACTTTTACTCCAGTAAGAGTTTCTGTTTCTGTTTCATTAGGAGTTATAAAATCACATAATGTTAAAAATCCATCAGGTAATTTTGTAGCTGGAGCAGGGTTTAAAATAGTTTTTACTTTTGCAGATTTAGCTATTTCTAAACCTTTTTTAGCAGCTGCTAATGGTTGTTCAAGTTGAGTTATGAAAACATCTGCATTAGCAATTAGATCTTTTCTTTTTTCTAGATCTATTGGGCTTATGTTTGCAGCTGCACCAGGTGAAATAATTATTGCATTATCTCCTGAATTCTCCTCAATAAAAATAAAAGCCGCCCCTGTATAACTACTAACATCTTCTTCAATATAAGGAGTAACCCCTGATGATTTCCATGTGTCGATTGCCATTTGACCAAAGTCATCCTTCCCTAAACGGCTTATCATAGAAACTTTGACACCCAATCTGCCAGCTGCTACAGCTTGGTTAGAGCCCTTACCTCCAGGTCCAAGGGAAAATGAATTCCCTAAAACTGTCTCACCCATAACAGGCATTCTATCAGCACGATAAGCTGTATCCGCTACAAAAACGCCTAGTATTACTACATGACTCATTTATTAATTTTCCTCCGGACCAATTACCCCTTTTCGGAAAGCAAAGCATCCATAAAAACGACGCTCACCAGTTTGTATAACAGCGTATGCTTTTTTAGCTCTTTCATAAAATGCATAACGTTCAATTGATATCATTGGGTTTGGTCCACCTGCTCTATTTACTTCTGATTGCACCTCACTCATAACTGGAAGAATTGAATTAGGCTCTCCTACTACTTCCATTCTACCAGCAGCATCATCAACAAAAGTATCTAAAGGGTAAACTGATAAAATAGCTTTCACAACTTCAGCAGCAGGTGCGTCTATTCTTAAAAGATCACCCAACACGGTTTCTCTTGCAATACTATCAGATGGGAAATTGGTATCAGCAATAATTAAATCATCACCATGTCCCATTGCTCTTAGGGTATAAAGAACATCAGCATTCAAAAGACTATTTATCCCTTTTAACATATTAAATTATCCTTCCAAATTTAAATTTATTTATACTAGTATATACGTAACTTATTTTCATAATTAAAAATATGAATTGAATTTTGATCAGTGGTTAGTTTAACTTCTTGCCCAGGACTGTAGTTTTCTCTTTCTCTAATGACGCAGGTTAAATCTTGATCGTTTGCACGAAGCAAAAGGTGTGTTTCAGAACCAGTTGGTTCAACAACTGCAATTTTCGCAGGAATTCCATTGTTAGAAGGAAATAGATATTCTGGTCTTATGCCAATGATTATTTTTTGGCCATTTTCTAATTCTTTAACATTTGGTAAATTAATTTTTGTACCAGCAACTTGTAACTTATAACTATTATTTTTTATTTCCACAGTCCCTTCAATCATATTCATGGCAGGTGATCCAATAAAACTTGCTACGAAAGTATTAGCGGGTTTGTCATAAACTTCCAAAGGACTTCCGGTTTGTTCGATATAACCATCTTTCATGACTACAATTTTATCTGCCATTGTCATAGCTTCTATCTGATCATGGGTAACATAAATTGTAGTAGAGTTCAGTCTCTGTTGTAATTCTCTAATTTCTGCACGCATCTGTACACGCAATTTTGCATCTAGATTAGATAGTGGTTCGTCAAATAAAAAAACTTGAGGGTCACGTACAATAGCACGCCCCATAGCTACTCGTTGT
The DNA here is from genome assembly GCA_913042175.1 of uncultured Flavobacteriales bacterium. Lineage (GTDB taxonomy): Bacteria > Bacteroidota > Bacteroidia > Flavobacteriales_D > Parvicellaceae. Next base: position 13,274 of record CAJWIX010000034.1, on the reverse strand, counting down.
CTTTGACCACCAGATAAAGCACGTGGATATCTTTTAAGATAGGGGGTCAAACCTAATATTTCTGCGGCTTGATTTACTCTACTAGAAATATCAATTTTACTTAAACCTTTCATTTTAAGAGAAAAAGCCATGTTATCATTTACAGTTTTGTGAGGATAAAGAGCATAATTTTGAAATACCATTGCTATGTCTCTTTGAGAAGGTGGTAGATTATTTACTATACTTTTACCAATCATTATGTCTCCTGAGGAAATCCCTTCTAAACCAGCAATCATCCTCAAGAGAGTTGATTTACCACACCCAGAAGGTCCTACTAGAACAACAAACTCACCATCTTCAATATCTACATCTAACCCATGGATTACTTCTGTATTACCATAGGATTTAAAAAGGTTGCGTATTTTTACTTCTGCCATAATAAATTCTCCTAGTAAAAAATAACCTAACTAATCAATACTGTCTATATATGAAAATTCTATTTATCGATAAGCTTGACAAAACAGATCTACACTGAAATTATTTTACTATTAAGGTATCATCAGGAAATTAAATATTCCTTTTATTTTCTGATTTAACATAATTTGGGAGAAAAACTGTATGAAAGTAGAACTTTATAATCACATAGTTCGAAACGGATTAACAAGAAGAACTATGCTTAAAGGTGCTGCCAGTACCGCTGCCTTAGCAGCTATGGGAGGTGCCGTACCAGCACTAGCAGATGGCCATTCTGCATTACGTGCTGCTATTATGAAAATTCCTGGCGTCGGAATGGGATCCCCAGGTGATGCTGAGTGGCAAAAAGTTGGAGAAATGTGTCTAGGTCCTGTTAAAGATCGTGTTAAACCAGGTGAATTTAAAGGAGTAGAACTCACTTTTATGGGTTTAAATAACCAAAACCTACATAATTTTTTATTTAGGGGATTTTTAAAACCATGGGAAGCTTATACAGGTGCTAAGATTAACTGGATAGATTTAGCACAAGCTGATTATAATCCTAGATTACAGCAGTCAATAGCTACTAAAACTGTTGATTTTGATATTATTGAAATGGGGGCACCGTTTGAAGGCGATACAGCTGGACAGGGGCTCTTGAATGAAATGCCAGATTGGGTAAAAGACCAGATTGATTATGATGATTTGGTTGGTTACTTACAACCTCCTGTAGGAACGTGGGATGGTAAAGCCTATCGAATCAACATTGATGGTGATTGTCATACATTTTGTTATAGAACTGATTATTTCGGGTCTGGATCAATAACAGGAAGAGCAAATCCTCCTAAAACCTGGCAAGAAGTAAATCAAATATCAAAAGATGTTGTAGGAAAAACTGATCCTTTAACTGGGCTTCCGGCACATGGGTTTTTAGATCCATTAAAGGGTTGGGGCGGTTTTGGTATGTACTTTCTTACTGATAGAGCTGGTCCATATGTAAAACACCCAGATGATCCAGCATTCTTATTTGATATAGATACTATGAAGCCAAGGATCAACAACCCTGGTTGGGTTCAAGCAATACAAGATGTCATGGATCTTATAAAAATTGACGGAGCTTACCCTGCAGATCAAATTAACGCAGATCCAGGTACTACTGGTTTCCAACAGTTTTTAGCAGGAACTGGTTCTATGCTTACTTGGTGGGGTGATATTGGGTCTAATGCTAGAACTAATGATTCATCTGTAATTGGCGACGTTGTAGGTTTTAGCATGATACCTGGATCTGATAAGGTCTATAACTCTAAAAAAGGTGCCTGGGAAAATAACTATAATGAAGCTCCAAACAATGCTTACCTTGGCTGGGGTGTTTATGTAACTAACCGGGTTGAAGGTGATAGCAAAAAGCGTAAAGCTGCGTGGTCTGCTGCTGCACATATTGGAGGAAAAGATATTTCATTATGGACATCAGCCTATCCGTCTGGTTTTCAGCCATACAGAAATTCACACTTTGTTTATGATGAGTGGGAAGCTGCCGGATATGACCGAGCATTTATAGAAGATTATCTTGGATCAAATCTTGATACATATAATCATCCAAATTCTCTAAATGAACCTAGAATACCTGGAATTTTTCAGTACTATTCTGTTGCTGAGGATGAATTAGCAAAGGGCTTTGCTGGTCAATATAGTTCAGCTCAGGAAACTGCAGATGCTATTGCTGCAGCATGGGAAAAAATTACAGACTCAATTGGTCGAGAAAGTCAAATTAAGCTTTATAAAGCTTCAATGGGTCTCTAAATTTGATCAATATAACTAGTTGGATCGGTATGGAAACATACCGGTCCTTATTTTTTTTATAAGGAAAAGTCATCTTTGAGCTCATCAGAAGGTAATTACCTCCACATTGTTATGCCAGACCAAATATCTCTTGGGAGAAGAAATTTTGGTCGTTTTATTATTTGGGGCTCAGCGATATTCCTGATATTGACTGTTTTATTACAATCCCTTGATCAAACAAATTTTTTAACTTTTGGTTTTGAAAATTGGCGCCCTACACTTTATGCGTATTTACTTTGGGCATTTTGTTTATGTCTAGGGCAGGTAATATTATATGGTGAACAAGGTAAAAGACGACTATTTATTTTACCCGCAGTTCTTTTTGTAATTTCTGTTGTTATTTTTCCCTTGATATTCGCACTAGGTATAGCTTTTTCAAGTTGGAATCTTTCCTCTCCTGATGGGAGGCAGTTCAATGGACTTGCTAATGTTTATCAAATGTGGGCTGATCCATTCTATTGGAATGCCTTAAAAAATATGATCTATTATACTCTTGCAATTCTAGTAGAGTATGTCATTGCTTTTGGTTTAGCACTTCTTTTAAACACTCAAATCAAAGCTCGTAAATTTTTTCGTGTAGCTTTTTTAATGCCTTTAATGCTGTCCCCAGTTGCAGTTAGTTGGATGATAGGAAAATCAATGCTTGAGGCGAGGTTTGGCCCTATTTCTCGTCTTGCTAGAGAGTTAGGTTGGGAAAACCCCTCCTTTTTTGGAAGCCATGAAATGGCACGCTCGGTTATTATGATGATGGATGCATGGACTTTTATACCTTTAATGATGATTATGATTTTAGCAGGTTTACAGGCTATTCCAAAAGAGATGCATGAAGCAGCAGACGTTGATGGAGCTCCACCTTGGAAAAAATTTTGGGAAATTACTTTTCCTTTAATGTTACCTGTTTCAATAACTGCAATTTTAATTAGGATTATTTTTAAGCTGAAATTAGCAGACATTATAATCAATGTTACTTCAGGAGGCCCTGGAGGAGCTACTGATAGTGTGACTAGTTTTATATTTAGAGAATACAGAGATCGTTCGAATGTAGGTTATGGAACATTTTTAGCTATTTTTTATTTAATCATAATAGTAATTTTAATGACAATTTTGATCAAAATCGCTGATAAATGGATGAAACCCAGGTATTAAAGCATGAAAAAACAGATTTTCCATGATACCGCTAAAGATTTATCTTTTAAACCAAATTGGATGTTTAATAGATTAATAATATATGGGATATTAATTATATGGGCTTTTATTTGTTTATTCCCAATATATTGGACTATAACTACAACTTTTAAAGCAGCACCAGACGTTATGAAAGGGAATATTGTCCCTTGGTGGGATTTTACACCTAAGTGGTTAGGTCTCAAATCCTTGGGATTATCACCAAATACTATATTTGTTGAAAATACTGTTCGTGAAGAATTTTTAAAAAGATTTTGGAATTCAACAATTATTGCTTTTAGTTCATCCACAATTGCAGTGGCTTTAGGGAGTTGTACTGCTTATGGTTTAAGTAGGTTTAGTTATCGGTTTGGGTTCATGCGAAACTCAGATATTTCTTTTTTCTTTTTATCTCAATTAATTTTACCTCCCGTTGTCTTAGCTTTACCTTTTTTGGTTTTATATAAAGAGTTAGCTCTTTTAGATACTAGAATAGGATTAATTGCTCTTTATACTTTAACTGTGTTACCAATAGTTATATGGATAATGCGTGACCAATTTGGATCAATACCTGTTGAATTAGAGGAAGCAGCTCTTGTAGATGGCCTTTCGTTATGGAAGGCTTTTATTACAATTATTTTGCCAATTGCTCTACCTGGTATAATAGCTGCTTTTATAATTTCACTAGTATTAACTTGGAATGAGTATTTTTTTGCGGCTTTACTAACCTCTTCACATGCCAAAACTTTACCTGTTATGGTTGCTAGCCAAACTGGTTCTCAAGGTATTGCTTGGTGGTCAATGGCTGCTTTATCATTTGCTGCTATCTTGCCACTGGTTATAATTGGAATAATTTTAGAAAAATTTATAATAAAAGGGATGGCTGCTGGTGCTGTCAAATAAATTAGTGCTTTAATAAAGAAAATTATCTATTCAAATCTATTTTGCCATCTATATTATCTAAAACCTCTCCTAACAATTTCGTAAGTTGGATTAAATCATTTAAATCGCAAATCTCAAGTGAAGAATGAGAATATCGCAGAGGAAACCCTACATCTATACATGCAACACCCTTCCCAACTAATTGTACGTAAGATAGATCTGTAAGTGCGCCATTATGAGCGCTTTTTTGAAGAGGAATTTTATTTTGAAGTGCAGTTTTTTCAAAAAGTTTAACTAGGGCAGGGTGTGGGATTACACCATTTAAAGTACCTCTACCATGAAATGAAAATAAACTAATTGCGGGTCCTTTACCTAAGCTTATATTCCCTCTATCTCTCATATCAGGTGTATCAGTTGCTAAAATTAAATCTAATTGAATAGCAATATCAGGCAATAATTGCTGGGCAAGAGGTATTACTCCCCTTAAATTAAACTCTTCTTGTACACTGAATACTAAGTTTATAGGTGGACCTTTTTTTCTAAGCGATAACTTTTCTGCAATTTCTATTGCTATGGCACAACCTGCTCTATCATCAATGCTAGTACCAGCAATTCTTTCATTGCTTAATTCCTCAACTGTTGGTTTATAAACAACAGGAGAACCAATATTTATTCCTAGTTTAATTACTTCTTCAAAAGTATCAACACCAACATCAATGTATAAATCTTTATAAGGCACAACATTATATTTTTCATCCTGTTGGGTGGCGTGGTGACTTTTATTGGCTATAATTCCAAAAATTTCACTTCCATTTTCAAGAGGGAAGATAACTGCTTGAGAAGCAAGGGCTTTCTCTGGTACTCCTCCTAATCTTTCAATTCTTATAAACCCATTTTTTTCAATTTTACGAACTACGAAACCAATTTGGTCCATATGCGTAAATAACATAATGTTAGGTCCTTCCCCTGGGAAACTTACCCATAAATTTCCCATTACGTCTTTTTTTGGAAATAATCCTAATTCTTTCAGCTTATTTGAAATATGGTTACAAACTCTATTTTCATATCCAGATAAGCCTGGCAGCATCATTAACTCAATTAAATTATTGTAGATTTTATTTTTCATTAAGTTCTAAATTTATTTACTATATTCATAAACTCTATAGCACGTTCCGGATTAACAGGTTTCCAAGTATCACCATCCTCTTTTAAAGATGACCCAACAATACAACCATCCGCAGTTGTTAATACTTGAGTTACTGTATCATGCTTAACACCAGTATTAGCTAAAACAGGTGTATTTGGTAATGCTTTTTTTACCGATATTAAGTCATTTATTGAAGCTGCTTCTCCAGTTATTTGGCCACTTACTAAAATTGCATCAGGTAATGAAGAAAATACAACACTTCTTGCTCTGTCTGGTAAAGATCTTCTATCTTGGGAGTATGCAAATTCTGCAGAAATATTAAAAAATAAAAGCATTTCTTCACTACCCAAATTTTTTCTATATCTTAGCGCTTTTCCTGCATCTGGTGCCCAAATGCCCATATCTGAAGAATAAGTACCTGTAAAAATCTCTCGCACGAAATTAGCTTTTGTTGCAGTACCTAAGGCAATTGTTGCAATTGGATCCCAAAGCATATCTACCCCAAAAGGAATTTGAATGTCTTTTTTCAATTCACCAATAATATATGCAGCAGCAGCAGTTGATGCGGTGTCCACAGTCAGTTGATAGGGACGGTCATTTTCATTTCCAAACATTATTGCGTCAAATTTAGCTGTTTGTAGTGCTTCTAAATCTTTTTTAGCCTCTTTTATTAATCCAGTAATACCAATTTCTTTATTATAAAGAGGAGAGCCTGGTAACGCACCTAAATGCACCATTGCGATTATAGGTTTTTTTGTTCCAAAAAGTTTATAGAATCTATCTTCCAAAAAAGAACTCCCTTACAAGTATAATTTAACTATTTAATTCTGGTCAGGTAAAGGAAAAATGATTAGCATTCAGATATGTGAGTTATTTTATGGTTTTAAATATGCTAAAAAATAGAAAATGGGATCGTCATAAAAAAGGTGGGTTAAATTTTACTGAACTTGGTTTTGGATCTGCCCCACTTGGTAATTTATATAGAAGTATTTTAGATGAAGAAGCTAATGCTACGTTGAATAGAGCATGGGATTTAGGGGTTAGATACTATGATACAGCTCCATTGTACGGTTTAGGCTTAAGTGAAACTAGACTTAACAAATTTTTAAGGTCAAAAAATGAAAATGATTATATTTTATCTTCTAAAGTAGGTAGATTAATGAAACCTTGTAAAGCTGAAGATCAAACGGGGATTGGTAAATGGTTTGATGTTCCTCTCCGTAAAGAGCAATACGATTATAGTTACGATGGAATTATGCGTTCTTTTGAGTTTTCCTTTGAAAGGTTAGGAGTAAGTAAAATTGATATCCTTTATGTTCATGATTTATGTATATTTACTCATGGTAGTAAGGCTGCATCTGATGAAAAAATTTCAGAATTCTTTGATAAAAAAGGTTATGAAGCGATGTTATCCTTAAGAGATCAAAATGTAATATCTGCAATTGGTGGTGGAATAAATGAGTGGGAAGTTTGTCAGTATTTGGCTGAAAGAGGCGACTTCGATTTATTTTTATTAGCAGGTAGATATACTCTTTTAGAACAAAAGGCATTAAAATCTTTTTTACCACTTTGTGAAAAAAGAGGAATTGGAATTATTACCGGTGGACCATATAACTCTGGTATTCTTGCTACTGGAGGTATTCAGGGAGCTTACTATAATTATGATATTGCTCCAAAAGAAATAATAGAAAAAGTTAATAAAATTGAATTAGTTTGCCGAGAATATGAAATTCCTCTAAAAGCAGCTGCTCTGCAATTTCCACTACTTCATTGTACACATCTTTCTGTAATACCGGGGGGACAAAGTAAAGATGAAATGGAGAATAATTATGAGTGTATGCAGTACAATATTCCAAAAGAACTTTGGTTTGATTTGAAGTCCAAAGAGTTAATGGATCCAGAAGCTCCAACAGAATAACAAAAAAAGTTTTTTACTTTTTATTTTTGATAATTAAATCCAGTATATCCTTTTCTGTAATTTTATCTCGATGTCTAATTTTACTTGAAATATGTAAAGCTGCTGCGGCTTGGCCATAATTTAAGCATGAAATAATATTATTTCCTTTTAACCTATATGAGGCCATAGCTCCTATGAAAGCGTCTCCAGCACCATGTGTCGATATCACTTTTACTTTAAAGGCTCTAATTTTTTTGTGAAGTCCATTTGAAAACTCAGCCTTTAACCCCTTAGATCCCAAAGTTATTATTTTAGTGATTTTGTATAATTTGTTTTTGAATATTGTTTTTTTGTAAAACTCTGCTTCTACTTTATTCATGATAATTATATCAGTAAGTTCTAAGAGTTCTTGGGTTATTTTTCTTGCTGGTGCAGCATTTATCCAAACTTCACAATTTTGTTCTTTAGCTTTTTTTGCAGCTATTAAATTGATTTTTTCAGGAATTTCGTTCTGTAAAAGTAAAATTCCTGTATCTTTTTTAATAATAATTTTTTTACAATCAATATTTAAGTTTGCACCTGAAACTATAGTTGCACTGTAATTTCCTTTTTTATCTACAACAGCTACACTCATCCCACTTTTTTCAGTACCTATTTGTAGTTGTTTGATATCTATAGTACTTTTTTTTAACGTATTAAGAATTTTTTTCCCAAAATTGTCCTTTCCAACTCTTCCAATAAAGTAGGTGTTAGATCCATAGCGATTTGCTGATAAAGCCTGATTCCCCCCTTTGCCTCCAAATAGGTAATTAACTTTTGAACCTTTAACTGTCTCATCTTTTTTGGGAATATTATTTGTGTTTACTAAAATGTCCCAGTGTAAAGATCCCGCAATACATATTTTTTTCATTTAAAAAGATATTCTTGGATTATATTAAAAGATTTAGAGGCATTTTGATTAGAAATAGCATCATTTAAATCAGGATTATTAGTTAATTTATCAGCAATTTTGTTTAACTTTTTAAAGGTTTTAATGTTAGTTGAAGATTCTTTTATTGGGTCTAAGCCAGAATGATCTGGAAAAGTATCAAAGTAAATGGCTCTCTTATAATTTAATTTCTTAAGTTCTACTAATAATTCAATAATTTGTATTGGGTGCACAGAACCTATCATTAATCCATTATCCCATTTTCCATATCCATCATTTAGGTGTACCCCTAAAATTTCTGAATATCGGCCAATTAAGTTAGCAGAATAAGCTGGCATTTCGTCTGCATATAATACGTGTGCAAAATCTAATACAACTCCAATATTTTTTTTTCCTACCTCTTTTATTGCCATTAGGGTTGTGGATACATCAGGCATTAATGAAAAAGAACGTGGTTCATTAGGTTTATATTCTAAAGCAATTTTTATTTTAGGATTATATGAAGTTATTTCTCTTAAAGCATCTATCGTCCAATCCCATAACTGACGATAATCCGCTTGGAAGGAATAGTCAAAACCGTCTTGCCCCATCCATAAAGTTAATAAATCACCATTAAGTTCTGATAAAACATCAATCCCTTTTTTAGTTTCTTCTATTGCTTTTCTCCTTATTTCCTTTTCTGGATTAGTAAAGGCACCTAATTTAAATTTTTCTTCAGAATAATATCTCATAGCTAAACCATTTAAATGGATATTTAATTGCTTTAGCGTTTCATTTAATTCTTGTAACTTAATATTTTCAAAGTGGTCAGGGAAATTTAAGTCAGCAGCGTTAATTCCTGCTTTTGAAGCCCTAGTAAGTAAATCAAAGGTATTTATATCATTTTTGCCAGGCCAATAATCTCTATAGCCAATTTTAAATGAATTAAGTCTAGCTGCAAATTTATCCAGAATGTTCACCTGTAAAGACAGTAATATTATTTTATCTTACCATTAGCATATTTTTTTTCAAAATATAACTTTTTTAGAATATATATTTGGTTTACTGTATTCTGAGTTTAATAATTGAAAATATAAATATAAGGTGGCTTATTTGTTTGGTGAGATAGAAGGCACAGGTTTTGAAATTATTTCTTCAGAATTTGCAAATTGTTTGACAGGTCATGGAAGAGTAGAGCGGCTATGGACAGGAGCAAGATGGTTAGAGGGACCAGTTTGGTTTCCTGCAGGCAAATATTTGTTAATTTCGGATATACCTAATAATAGAATTCTTCGATGGGATGAAAATGACGGCAGTGTTTCAGTCTTCAGACAACCTTCAAATTGTTCTAATGGGAATACTATTGATCATCAAGGTAGATTGATTACTTGTGAGCATAAAAGTAGAAGAGTGACTAGGACCGAACATGATGGTTCAATTTCAATAGTTGCTGATAGTTTTAATAATAAAAAATTAAATTCTCCTAATGATGTTGTTGTTAAATCAGATGGCTCAATTTGGTTTACTGATCCTACATATGGAATTATTAGTGATTACGAAGGAATTAAATCTATTTCTGAACAAGAAGGTTGCTTTGTTTATCGAGTAGATGAGGAGTTAAAAAATATTTCAGTTGTAGCAAGAGATTTTATTAAACCGAATGGTTTAGCTTTTAATCATGATGAGACTTCACTTTATATCTCTGATACTGGGGTATCTCATAAGAAAAATGGTCCTAAACATATAAGGAAAATGAAATTAAATGAAGATGGAAGTTCATTAGGTGAAAGTGAAGTATTTGCAGAATGCAGTGCAGGTCTTTTTGATGGATTCCGATTTGATAGTGAAGATAGATTGTGGGCATCAGCCGCAGATGGTGTTCATTGCTTTGCCAAAGATGGAAAGCTCATTGGAAAAATTCATATCCCTGAGATGGTTGCAAACGTCTGTTTTGGAGGTAGTTCTTTAAACAGACTATTTATTGCTGGAACAACTTCTATTTATTCAACCTATTTAGCAGTAAATGGAAAATCTTGCCTTATTTAGAATATTTTAATCAATTTTCTTTAACTAATTCAATTTAATGTTACCATAAATTTTCAATAATTTAGTCAATCTTAAGGTTTAAATATGCTATTTGATACTCACCTACATTTAATTTATCCAGATATTTTGAGATATCCATGGTTAGATAAAGTAGATTTATTAAATAAACCAAGTCGTTATGAAGACTATCACACTAAAGCTAGCCGTTTAGGAATAAGTGCGTGTTTGCATATGGAAGTAGACGTTGTAGAAAATCAAATTAAAGAAGAAACGAAGATGATACATAATTTGATTGAAAATAATGATACTATTATAAGGGGTGTTATATCTTCCTGTAGACCAGAAAAAAATAATTTCCAAGATATGATTCAATATGCAGAGGCACAACGATTAATTAAGGGTTTTCGTAGGGTATTACATGTTGCACCAGATAATACTGCAAGAAGTGATCAATTTAAAAAAAATATTAAGTTATTATCTGATACAATGCTTACGTTCGATTTATGTGCTTTTCCACATCAACACCCAGAAATCATGGAACTAATTGATTTTTGTCCAAAAGTCACATTTATTCTAGATCACTGTGGAGTTCCCAATATAAAAGAAGGTGATTTTAATGTTTGGAAAAAAAGTATTGCTCAATTAGCCCAGCGTGATAATTTATTTTGCAAGATTTCCGGTATTATTGCTTATGGTGATAATAATACATGGACTTTAGATGATATAAAACCTTATTTTGAACATGTGGTAAATTCTTTCGGATTTAAAAGAATAATTTGGGGTAGTGATAGTCCAGTATGTAATCTTGGTGGTGGTATAGAAACTTGGGTTGCTGCCACTTATCTGATGACTCAAGATTGGTCTAATGAAGAAAAGAAAAACTTTTTTTGGTCTAATGCCATTAATCTTTGGGATTTAAAGTAAAAAATTTATTTGTAAAATTAATATCTGCAGAATCTATTTTTCTAAATTTAAAATATTAATTTCTTTCTGCCCAACCTGCAAAAATGCTTTCAAACATAACCACGATGTAATAAAGGAAAATACCCAGTAAAGCTAACGCGATTAGCACGGCAAACATGAGTGGATAGTCAGCACTAATTTTACCACTATCAAATAGGTGCCCTAACCCTTTACCATGTGGTTCAATTATTTCCATTAAATTTGTACCAATAAATGCTAAAGTTGCAGCTACCTTTAGAGCACCAAAAAATTCGGGTAATGTTTTAGGTAATGCTATCTTGTAAAAAATTTCAAATTTCGTAGCTCCTAACGATAATAAAATATCTTTATATTCGGGTTCTAGCGTTGATAACCCAATAGAAATCGAGACCGCAATTGGAAAAAATGAAATTAGTATAACTATCAAAATAGTATTCATATCATGAAATCCGACAAACATAAGTGCAATTACAGGTACTACTGTAGCTTTAGGTATGGCATTAAATCCTACAAGTAAGGGATAAAGAGCTATCCGCATTGTTTTTGAAAATCCCATAATGACACCAAAACCAAGTCCAACTAAAATTGACAAAGATAATCCAACAACAGTTCTCCAAAGTGTATCCCATCCATAACTTAGGAATAACCAACGAAATTTCCAAAATGCTGGCCATAAATCTGAAGGAGATGCCATTTTATAATTTGGCCATCCATTAAACCAAACAATCCATTCCCAGAACAGACAAAAAATTAAAAGACTTATTAATGGAATTGTTATCTTATTATAATTCATTTTAAATCATTGATTTCTGTGCAATCTCTATTTGTTTTCTTAGTATAGCTAAAGATTTTGTAGTTTCATTTGTATATAAATCATCCAATTTTCTATCGTCACCAAGTTTGACGTCCAATTGGAATTGTAAACTTGCAGGTCTTCCTGACAGTACTAAAACTTCATCTGCTAAAAAAATTGCCTCTCGTAGGTCGTGAGTAATAAGTATGCAAGTAAAACTTTCTTGTTTCTTTAAGGTCAACATTGTTTGCCATAAATCTTCTCTTGTGAAAGCATCCAGAGCTCCAAATGGCTCATCTAATATTAATACTTCAGGTTTATGGACTAAAGACCTACAAAGGGACGCTCTTTGCCTCATTCCTCCCGATAATTCTGACGGTTTGCTTTTCTCAAATTCAGCTAATCCAACTAGTTTCAAAAGCTCTCTAGCACGTTTGATTTTTGTTTCTCTTGAGATATTTTTTGACACTATTTCAAGTGGAAGGATTACATTATCTAAGATATTTCGCCATTCCAAAAGGACGGGATTTTGAAAAGCCATTCCCACTGTAGATCTTGGTGATTTTACAACTTCCTTAGAAATAAGAACTTCACCCTTTTTTGATTTTAAAAGGCCACTCACTAATCTAGTTATTGTAGATTTACCACAACCTGAGGGACCAACTATAGCTGTAAACCTACCTTTAGGTACTGAAAAAGATAAATCTTTTAAAACAGGTAGAGAACCTGCTTCTAAAGTGAATTCATGAGAAACATTTCTAAGTTCTATATGCATAATAAAGAGTTAAGGTAATAGTAGGTGAAATTATCCACCTACTAATCTGTTATTTTATCATTAAACTACCATCACTTGGTAGATATTTATCTGTGAAATATAGTGACATATTAGGAGAATTCTCAAATTTATAATTTTCAGCTAATTGAACTAAAGCCTTTTTCATTCTCTCTGGGTCAATATTTCCCATACCATTAGATGCTGTATTCGTTGTAAGAACATTTCCTTCTATGGCTAGTTTTAAACGTCTTGTTTCTAATGCCAAGTCTGCTGCAGGATTTCTTTTTATCATGCTTTTAACTGCATCTTCTGGATTTTCAATTGCAGCTTTCCAGCCCTTTGCAATAGCTCTTAAAAACCCAGTAACCAAATCTGAATTTTTTTCAGCAAAATCTGTATTTACAATAATAGAGTTTCCATAAAGTTCTAAGCCATTATTTGCCATCAACA
>CAJWIX010000033.1 GCA_913042175.1 uncultured Flavobacteriales bacterium | reverse complement strand
TGTGGGCTATTTTCCAAAATAATGCTGGTGGAGCTTGGGATAATGCAAAAAAATCCTTTGAAGCTGGTGTTGTGATAAACGGTGAAATGACTTTCAAAGGTTCTGAAGCACATAAAGCAGCAGTTACTGGAGATACAGTTGGTGATCCTTTTAAAGATACTTCAGGCCCATCCATGAATATTTTAATTAAGTTAACATGTTTGGTTGGATTAGTTATAGCTCCAATATTAGGTGGGCATAGCACTGAGTCTGAAAATAAAGAGGAAGTTCTTGTAGTGGAATCAAATTCAGAAACTTCAAAAGAATCTCAAGAAGTAATTGTGGCTGTTGATGTGAAAACAGACTCAACAGATTCAATAAATAGTAGTACGATAAATATTCTATCTATTAAGGGTGCAGACACTTTAGTGAATGAACAAATTTTAGTTGAAGGTGAAAGTCCAAATATTGATTCAATTGTAAATGCAGCTAAATCAGCAGTATTAGATTCAATATAAATAATCTAAAATAAACTATTTTTAATCCGGCATTTGCCGGATTTTTTTTGCCCAAAATGAATGTTGTCATTGACATAGGAAATACGTTGACTAAAGTAGCCTCATTTGATAATGATAGATTAATTGATGTTTACAGATTAAATGACGATGAGGTTTTATCATGTATACAAAAAATAAATCCTCAATGCGGTATTTTTTCTTTTGTAAGAGAAATTCCCGAAATACAAAGCGGTATAAAAAAAATGGGAAAGTTTATATTTTTCTCTGCAGATCTTAGGATGCCAATAGAGCTAAATTATCAGTCTATAGAAACTCTTGGGCAAGATAGAATTGCAAATGCTGTGGGGGCTAATGTATTATATCCCAAGCAAAATAATTTGATCATAGATATTGGCACTTGTATTACTTATGATGTAGTAGATGAAAATGCGGTTTATCATGGTGGAGCAATTTCTCCAGGATTTGATATGAGATTAAGATCTCTTCACCATTACACGTCAAAACTGCCATTGGTTGAAATGAGTTTATCAAAACCTCCTAAAATTGGAAAAACAACAGAAGGGTCTATTCATTCTGGTGTAGTAAATGGAGTTTTGGCTGAGATCAAACAAATTACAGATGATTATACAGATCATTTTGAAAATATGAATGTCATTTTAACTGGTGGTCATAGCAGTTTTGTAAAATCAATTGTAGAATTTGAAAAAAATGGCATCTTTGCATTGGAAAATTTGACCCTAATAGGGTTAAATGAGATTTTAAGGTATAATGTTTAAAAATATATTAGCGTTAGTTTTAATTTTTGTTCTTCAAATTCAGTTTTGGGGTCAACAATTAAATACTTCTCCTTTTTCCAGATATGGTGTAGGTGAGGTTAATGATATATTGGCATCACCTTATTTGGGATTTTCAAATACTGCAGTAGCATTTAGCGATCCTCAATTTATTAATGTTTCAAATCCAGCTTCTTACTCTAGGATGAGAAAACACAACCCATTATTTGACGTTTCCATTTCTGGAAAGACGGCAAATTACAGCTCTGACTACAATGGTAATTTAAATTCATCTTCAGGAACGAATTTAGGTTTAAACAATATGTATTTAGGATTGCCAGTTAAGGAAAGATGGGGATTGGTTTTAGGCGTAAATACTTTTTCATCACAAGGTTATGAGGTGTCAAGTGCATCATCATTAGATACGAGTCAAGTCTCCTATTTATTTCAAGGTGATGGGACGGTAAATCGTTTGTTTATTGGTAATGGTTTTGATATAATTAACAAAGGAGATTCATCGATTTTATCTATTGGAGCAAATGCTTCATATATGTTTGGAAATTTAGAACGATTAAGTTCTGTTATTTTCAACATTCCAAACGCTTATAATAGTAGGGTGCAATACAGAACTTCAATTAGTGGTTGGATGTTTGATGGTGGTATTCAGTATATGAAAAGGTTTAGAACAGTCACTAAGAATAAATATTATATCAGACTTGGAGCGCATTATACCCTAGGTAGTGATTGGGGTACGACCAATGATTATTATGCCTATACTTTTACTTATAACTTTGGCATACAAGAAGTACCTAAAGACACATTGTCTTGGAGTGAGAATCAATCCGGTCAAATTTCTGTTCCAGAGAAGTTGATGTTTGGATTTGGATTTGGGAAAAACAAACAAGACAAAACTTCTTGGGATTTAGCTGTTCAATATGAGATAAGGGATTGGTCTAACTTCGAAGAAAACAACGATATTGAATCATGGTCTGCCTTACCATTAGGAAATTACAACAGGATGTCATTTGGTTTTAGATGGACACCGAATTTAGATTTTGCAAATTCAAACAAATCAATCTTATCTAAGTCAACATATAGCATTGGTGGACATCAAACAACCTCATTTATTTTAATTGATCAAAACTCACTTGAAAATTATGGCATAAATTTTGGTCTTACCATACCATTACTTAGTTCAAGATCTTTTTCAACAATGAATTTAGGTTTTGAATTTGGTAAACTTGGAAACATAAACAATAACAATATTGAAGAAAACTATATTAATTTTGCAATCGGTTTTACCATGGCTCCAGATACCAGGTATGACCGATGGTTTAGAAAAAGACAATATGATTAAAAACAAAGGGATGAAAAAAATTGCATTATTAGTAACAGTGATATTTAGCTATTTTGGGGTTTTTGCTCAAGATTGCAAAATTCAGAATACTGACAATTATGGGGATGACAGTGTTAATTGTAGAAAAAACTTTGCTCTTTATACTGGGTACTTAAAACAAAAAAACTATGCCGATGCGGCCATATTTTGGGGTAAAACACAGCAGAAATGTCCTCAATTAAAGTCAAATTTATATGCCAATGGAACATATATCTACAAGCAGCTAGTTAAGGAGAAAAAGAAAGCAAAAGCAGCTGATGTTAATTTGTATAGAGATACACTATACAATATTTATGATAAGTGGTTTGAAAATTTTGGACAATGCAATAAAACCAAGGTTTCATTAGCAAAAGATATTATTTATGTAAATGATCAAAAGAATTTCCCAAAAGCATATGCCTTGTATAAGGAAGTGGTTGAAAATGAGCCTGCCATAATCACATCGACTGATGTTAAATATTATTTTGTATACACAGGGATGTATATGCTTAAAACAGGAAAAATTGAATGTGAAGAGTTTTTGTCAAACTATGAAGCACTTTCTGCTATTTGTGAAAATAATATTGCCCAAGGTAAAAAAGTAGAAAAGTTTAATAATGTTCAAAATATCTTAGATAAAAAATTAGGGGAAACCCCTTGTGCTAGTTGTGATAAGCTAGAAGAAATATATAGTGCTAAATACAACAATGATCCAGAGAACATGGATCAAATCAGAAAGATTTTTTCAAGCCTTAGTAACAATAAATGTACGGAGTCTAAACTTTATTTAACCCTTTTGGATAAAGTGTTAAACGATCCAGATAACCCACCAACTGCAAAGGATTTATTTAGTGCTGCAGTAGCAGATTACAGAAGAAAAGATTTTACCAAAGCAGAAAGTAGGTTTAATCGAGCCTTGAGTATTTCAGAAGATGAAATTCAAAATCAAAAAATATATGAAATTCTTTACGACATTGCTTTTAATAAAAAGCAGTACAAAAAAGGCTTTGATATTGCAGGGAAATTATCTGATAATTGTGATGCTAATGATAAGCGTGCAAGAATTGTAGCCGCAAGCTCAAGTAGTTTTGGAAACAGCGCTCTCAACAAAAGCTTGATTTATTGTTTAGCGCTTAAATATGCTGCTAACTCATGTGGTAAAACAACTTCAACTGCGTTAAATAGTTGGAAGGGTCAATTGCTGCCAAAAAGTGAATTAATTATGCTTGATATTGAAAGTGGTAGCAGCCAACAAGTTCCATTTTGGGGGCAGAATGTTGAACTTAAAACCAGAGATTGATTCCACGTTATTTTTTAGCGTTTTTCACCACATTTTTTCTTTTATTTTCTTGTTCTAATAGCGAAAATAACATAAGGAAAGTTGTAGAAAGTTCAGAGGACTTAATGACTGAAACTGCCATTGATGTAACCCTTAATTTTTCAGAATTTGGGCAATCTAAATTGTTGTTAAATTCACCAAAATTAGTTCGATTTGAAGATGAAAATAATCAATTGATTATGGAATGTCCTATTGGTTTAGAACTCATTTTTTATGATTCTTTAAAAAATGTCGAGTCTGTTTTAGTTGCAGATTATGGCAAATTATTTTCACAAAATCAATTATTAGATGTACAGAAAAATGTGGTGTTTTATAATAAGCAAAATGACACTTTATTTGCGGAAGAGTTACTAATAGATTTTGCAAAAGACAGCATTTATTCAAAAAATGCAGTAACTTTTTCAAATGAAGAGGGTAAGATTACTGGGAATAAACTCAAGGCTAATAGTAATTTCACCTTTTTTGAACTTTCTGACATTTCTGAAAGTCATGTTAATTATAATTTAGATTAATGGAGTTAACTAAAAAAATAAACAAGTTTGTAGAAATAATGTGGTTAGTAATAGCCATTTTGTCAACATTAGCTGTTTTTGTTTTTCGATTTATTGATGGAGAATTTAATAAATATTATATTCTTCTTGTTCCTTTTACTTGGGGTATTTTCTTAGTAAGAAGAGGTCTTCGAATTCGATTAAATAAAGCCAGTTCTCCGAAAGACCCCCAAAAGTAAATGACTATACTAACATTGCTTTTATTGGTGCTGCTTTCTTTAGCATGTTCCGCCTTTTTTTCAGGAATGGAAATCGCCTTTATTTCTTCCAATAAACTCAAAATTGAATTGGACAATAATAAAGGAGAAATAAGTGCACGTATTTTATCCTTTTTCACAGATAAGCCAGCTTGGTTTATTGCGACTATGTTGATTGGTAACAATATTGCTTTAGTCATTTACACTTTGTATATGGCCATATTGTTTGAACCTTTGTTAAATAAAATGGGATTAGGGCCCTCAACAATACTTCTGTCACAAACTATATTTTCCACCATTTTCATTTTGATATTTGCTGAGTTTCTTCCCAAAGCAGTTTTCAGGCTTAATCCTAACTTTGTTTTAAAGATATTTAGTGGTATTCTTTTGGTATTTTATGTACTGCTATGGCCAATAACTGTTTTGGTTGTATATCTTACCAAATTCATTCTTAACTTTTTTGGCAAACATGATGGAAGTGATGAAAAAGTTAGTTTTAAAAAAACGGATTTAGACCAATATTTAGAGGAGCTAAAAAGTGATTTAGGCGAAGATGAAGAGATGGAGCATGATGTTAAAATATTTCATAATGCATTGGGGTTTTCAGAAATAATTGCTAGAGATTGTATGGTGCCTAGAAATGAGATAATCGCCATGGAAATTAACAATTCAATAGAGGAGCTCAAAGCTGATTTTTTGGAATCTGGTCTCTCAAGAATTTTAATTTTTAAAGAAAATATTGATAATATCATTGGATATGTTCATAGTACAGCATTATTTAAAAATCCAAAAAATATCAAATCTGTACTTATGCCTGTTGGAATAATCCCAGAATCTATGGCAGCTAATAATGTTTTAGAGGAATTTATTTCTAAAAATAGAAATATAGCGGTTGTTGTAGATGAATTTGGAGGTACTGCAGGAATTGTAACCATGGAAGACATTATAGAGGAAATTTTTGGAGAGATAGATGACGAACATGATCAAGAACAATATGTTCAAGAAAAAATAGCTGATGATGAATTTATTTTTTCAGCTAGATTAGAAATTGACATGATTAATGAGAAATTCAGGATTGGCCTTCCAGAGAAAGAAGAGTACGAAACATTGGGGGGTATGATTATAAATTATGCAGAAACTATTCCTGAAAAAGGAGACGAATTCAATATAGAAAACTTTAATATTAAAATTCTTGAAGTTGAAGAAACTAAAATCATTAAAGTTCAATTGAAGTTAATTCAACAAGATTAGTTTACAATTCTTTTCATTAATAGTCTTCCTGGAATGTAGGAAGATAAAAAACCAACAGAGCTTAGGATGACTAAAAGCAATAGTAAATCAGATATTTTAATACGAATTGGCCAATAATCTAAAGCTGCATCATTTAGTTTGATGAATTCGAATTTCATTTGTAGTAAACAAATTATAATACCTAAGATTAACCCAGAAAAGCTACCTAATAAACTAATAAATAAACCTTCTTTGAAAAAGATGGCTCTAATGGTATTTTTTTGACAACCTAAAGAGGTAAGAGTGAAGATGTCTTTCTTTTTGTCAATGATTAACATTGTTATGGCTGAAGTAATTGTAAAAGAAGAAAGTAAGAGAACTAAAATTAATACTGCCATAACCATCCATTTTTCAGCATCATTAGCCGCATAAATTAATTTATTTTTTTCTTCATGTGTAGATGCTTTAACTGTTGGGAATTTAGCGTTAATTTCATCTTTCAGTTTATTTACTTCATTATTGTTTTTAGTGTATACTAAAATACTAGATGCCCCATTATTGTAATTAAAAAAAGCGTTGGCGGTTCGATAAGCTATTATGGCCGTGGATTCATCAATGTCAGGATTAATAGAATAAACTCCATTTAAAATTAAATTGTGTTTTTTAAGCAGGCTTTTATTTTGAATGGAAAGTTTTTTATTGTTTGATATAGCATAAAGTGAAATTTCTGTCATGAAATTATGATTGGTTTCTACTTGAAGCTTGTACTGTAGTCCATATCCTAGCAATATGCTTGGAATTTTTTTAAAATATAGAGCAGCTATGCCTTGAGTCATATCTCCTTCCCAATTTTGATTATGAAAAAGAGTGCTATCTGTTCCTATTATATTTGCAGTCTCCCATTGTTTATTAAATTTTAATAAAGCAGTCTCTTCTATTTGTTTGTGAAAAGTTTCAATTTTTTCATTTATTGAAAGAAAGGAAAAAACATCATGGTCAGCCGTTATTTTTTTACCATTTATAGGATCAATATATAGGTCTGCAGCATGACGCCCATACATGTCTTCAACATAGTATTGTATTCCGTTGAAGGCACTTAATATTATAATTAATGAAGCAGCACTTAAAAGAATTCCAAAAAATGAAATGAGAGAAATCACATTAATGATGTTTCTCGATTTTTTGGAGAACAAGTATCTTTTTGCGATAAAAGTAGAGACATTCATCACTGCTAAACTAATTAATCATTTTATGTTAATGTATTAATCTTATAAATATTACCTGGATTTTTCGATACAATTCCTTCCATTTCAAGTTTGGTTAATAACCCCAATAATGTGTAAAAATCAATTTCAACATGTTGGTTTAATGCATCAATATGTAAAGCTTGGTATTTTATTATGGTATCCACTATAATTTTTTCGTTTTTAGACAATGTTTTTTTTTGTTCCATTATAGGTAAACTAACTGTGTTGATGTGCATTTTTTCCATTTTAATTTCTTGAATTAGTTGGTTAGCACATGTAAGAGGAATTGCTTCATGTTGTTGGATTAAATTATTACAACCGGCTGATGATGGATTATTTATATTGCCTGGAACTGCAAATACATCTCTATTGTAACTACTTGCCAATTTAGCGGTAATTATACCTCCTCCTTTTGTTTTGGACTCTATCAGTAATGTACAACTGCTTATTCCTGCTATTATTCTATTGCGTTTAGGAAAGTGAAATTTTAGAGGCGGCATATCTGGAGGAAACTCTGAAATCACACCGCCTAATTCCATCATTCTATCTAATTCTTTTTGATGCTGCTTAGGATATATATGTAATAATCCACTTCCTAATACAGCAAATGTGGACATCCTCTCTACTAAAGCCTTTCTATGTGCAATGATGTCTATACCAAATGCTAAACCACTTATGATGTTGATGTTGTAAGATTTTAAATGCTCAATAAGGCTTTCTGTTATTTCTCTACCGTAATACGTGTTGTTGCGTGTTCCAACAATGCTGATACACTTTTTTTTATTTATATGTCCATTTCCTTTTTTATATAAAACAATAGGACGATCTACACATTTACAGAGCTCTAAAGGGTATGATTTATCTTTTGATTGTAAAATTTCTATATTGTTTTTGCGACATTTTATGATGATGTTTTCTGCTTTTGCCAACACATCATTTTTTTTAAACCCCAACCTACTACTTAGTGCTGTAAAAAGAAGTTTATCATCATTGGTTTGGTCAATGAGGTCATTAAGTTGTTTGATTGGAATGTTTTTTATAATTGATAGTGCCACCGTGTAAATCATGACTTTAATAAAATAATCACTCCATAGTTTTTTTACGTTTTATTTGTTTGTACAAGATATTAGATTAAATTTGCATCGTAATAAACAATTGAGAGGGGACGCGGGGACGCAAGTCCCCTCTTTTTTTTACCAAAAATGATTACAAAAGAAAAGGTAATAGCATTAGCCGAAGAGCGCATAGAAGAACTAGGAAATGACAACTATTTAGTACAGGTTACTATTTCTTCTAAAAACCACATAAAGGTAATTATGGATAATTTACATAGTGGCGTTAGTATTAATGATTGTATCAGTGTGAGTAGAAATATTGAACACAACTTAGATCGATCTGTTGAAGATTTTCAATTGGAAGTTACTTCACCTGGATTAGATCAGCCATTTGTTGTTGACCAACAATATGTAAAAAATATTGGAAGAAATCTCCAGGTAACCACCCATGATGATCATATTGTTAAGGGTGAATTGGTTAAAGTTAACGATAGCGCCATTTCCTTGGTTGAGCATAAAACACCAAAAAACAACAAATCAAAAAAAATGATTGTTGGAGATACCATTTTTATTGATAAATCAAAAATTAAAGAAAGTAAACTAATAATTTCTATTTAAATAACTAAAATGAACGCAATAGATTTAATAGACTCATTCACAGAATTCAAAGAATTAAAAAACATTGATAGGGTGACCATGATGAGAATAGTAGAAGATGTTTTTAGAACAACTTTGAAAAGGAAATATGGGTCAGATGATAATGTTGATGTCATTATCAATCCTGACAAAGGGGATTTAGAGATTTGGTTGAGTAGGGAAATTGTTCAAGATAGTGAACTAGAAGACGAAGGGACTCAAATCAAATTATCAGAGGCATTGAAAATTGAACCAGATTTTGAGATAGGTGAGGAAGTATCACAAGAAATTAAAGTAGAAGATTTTGGAAGAAGAAATATTCTTGCTTTAAGACAAAATTTAGTTGCAAAAGTCTTAGAATTAGAAAAAGATGGTATTTATCAAAAATACAAGGAGCGTGTTGGAGACATTGTAAATGGTGAAGTATATCAAATATGGAAGAGAGAAATTTTAGTATTGGATGATGATGGTAATGAGCTTATTTTACCTAAGTCTGAGCAAATTCCTTCTGACTATTTCAGAAAAGGAGATACGATAAGAGCTGTAGTTGCGAAAGTAGATTTAAGAAATAATAACCCAGTAATTATATTATCAAGGACAGCTCCAGAATTTTTAGCACGTTTATTCGAACAAGAAGTGCCTGAAGTTTTTGATGGGTTAATTACCATTAAGAAAATTGTAAGAAATCCTGGTGAAAGAGCAAAAGTAGCCGTAGAATCTTATGATGATAGAATTGATCCAGTTGGTGCTTGTGTAGGAATGAATGGAACAAGAATTCACGGCATAGTCAGAGAACTTAGAAATGAGAATATTGATGTTATTCCGTGGACAAACAATATGCAATTATTGATTCAACGTTCATTAAATCCTGCTAAAATTACCAATATGGAGATTAATGATGAGCAGATGAGAGTTGAGGTATTTTTGAAACCGGATGAAGTATCTAAAGCAATTGGAAAAGGAGGACATAATATTAAGTTAGCATCAAAGCTAACGGGTTATGAAATTGATGTATATAGAGAAGGTGCAGAAGATATTGATGATGTAGACTTAGATGAATTCTCAGATGAAATCGATGGTTGGATAATTGATGAACTAAAAGCCATTGGTTGTGATTCTGCAAAAAGTGTGTTAGAAATTGGTAAAGAAGATTTAGTGAAAAGAACCGATTTAGAGGAAGAAACTATCGATGAGATTGTTAAAATATTAAATTCTGAATTCGAATAAATTAAGATAGAAAGTTAAGTAGTTATGGCAGTTATTAAGAGGCTTAGTAAAGTTGCAAGAGAGTTAAATGTTGGTATTTCAACTATTGTGGATTTTTTAAATACACAAGGTAAAGAAGTGAGTGCCAATCCTAATACAAAAATAGATGAAGAACTGTACATGCTGCTCCTAGAAGAATTTCATAAAGAAAAATTTGAAAAAGAGAAAGCGGATAAAGTCAGAATTGAAAAAGAGGAGAGAACAGTAATTACTATATCAAAAGAAGAGCAACCAAAACCGGAAGAAAAAGTAGATAAAATTGTTGCAAAGGCTGATAAATTATCTGGCCCTTCTGTTTTAGGTAAAATAGATTTAAGTCCTAAACCTGTTAAAGAAAAAGAAGAGAAAAAAGAAGAGCCAGTAGCTGAGAAGGAAGAAAAGCCAAAAGAAGAACCAAAAGAAGAAATCAGCACCATTAAAGCGGAAGCAAAAAAATTATCTGGCCCAACGGTTTTAGGTAAAATTAATCTTCCTGTTGAGAAAGAGAAAAAGCCCAGCGATTCAGATGGTGATGGAGACAGTTCAAGAAGAAAGAGAAAGAGAATAAAGAAAGTTAATGTAGAGAAAGCAGGTAAAAGAGCTTCAAAAGAATTTAAAAAGACATCAAAAACGCCACAAAAAGCCGAAGTTTCTGAAGAAGAAATTCAAAAGGAAATCCGTGAAACTTTAGCTAGGCTAAGTAATAAAGGAAAGTCAAAAGCATCCAAATTTAGGAGAGAAAAAAGACAAGCTGTTTCTGAAAAGATAGAGCAGGAGGAAATAAGAGCAGAAGCAGAAAAAAATGTACTTAAGCTAACCGAATTTGTGACTGTATCGGAACTTGCTCTTATGATGTCCAAGTCTGCTAATGAAGTTATAGGTACCTTAATGTCTATTGGAATTTTCGCTTCTATTAATCAGCGATTAGATGCAGAGACCTTAACTATGGTAGCTGAGGAATATGGTTTTGAAGTTGAATTTGTAAGTGCTGATGTTACTGCTTCAGTTATTGAAGACACACAAGACCCTGATCAAATGGTAGATCGTCCACCAATTGTTACTGTAATGGGACATGTAGATCATGGTAAAACATCACTTTTAGATTACATTAGAAATGCTGATGTTACATCCGGAGAAGCTGGAGGTATTACACAGCATATTGGAGCTTACTCCGTAAAACACAATAACAAACTAATTACATTTTTAGATACACCTGGTCACGAAGCATTTACAGCAATGAGGGCTAGAGGGGCTCAAGTAACAGATGTGGCTATAATTATTATTGCTGCTGATGATAAAGTTATGCCGCAAACTAAAGAAGCTATAAATCATGCTCAAGCTGCGGGAGTTCCTATGGTATTCGCCTTAAATAAATGTGACAGACCTAGTGCTAATCCAGATAAAATCAAAGAGGAGCTTTCTTCCATGAATATACTTGTTGAAGATTGGGGCGGTAAGTACCAGTGCCAAGAGATTTCAGCTAAGTCAGGAGATGGCATTGAAGATTTATTAGAAAAAGTATTATTAGAATCAGAATTATTAGAACTAAAAGCAGATCCTAAAACTCAAGCAAAAGGGACAGTTATCGAAGCTTCATTGGATAAAGGAAGAGGATTTGTCACTACATTATTGGTTCAATATGGAACGCTATCAGTTGGTGATCCATTAATTGCAGGTACAGAATTTGGTAAAATTAAAGCCATGCATGATGAAAATGGTCGTCCAGTGAAAGCTGCAGGACCTTCCATTCCTGTTTCTGTTTTAGGAATGAATGGGGCATCCAGTGCAGGTGATGTTTTTAACGTCATGACGGACGAGAAAGAAATTAAGCAAATTGCTTCAAAACGTCAACAATTACAGCGTGAACAAGGATTAAGAACCACTAAGCACATTACCTTAGATGAGATTGGTAGAAGAATTGCTTTAGGAGACTTCCAAGAATTAAATGTCATTGTAAAAGGTGATGTTGATGGTTCAATTGAAGCTTTGTCAGATTCTTTATTGAAGTTGTCTCAAGAGTCCATTCAAATTAATGTTATCCACAAGGCTGTTGGACAAATTACAGAGTCAGATATCTTGTTAGCTTCTGCATCTGATGCTATTGTAATTGGTTTCCAAGTAAGACCTTCAGCAGGTGCAAGAAAACTTGCCGAAAAAGAGGAAATTGATATTAGATTATATTCTATTATTTACAAGGCTATTGAAGAGATTAAAGAAGCTATGGAGGGAATGTTATCTCCAGAGTTCAAAGAAGAAATTGTTGGTACTGCTGAGATAAGAGAGACTTTCAAAATAACTAAGGTAGGTACCATTGCTGGTTGTTATGTGTTGGAAGGGAAAATTAACAGAAATCACAAGGTGCGTATCATTAGAGATGGTATAGTTGTTTATTCTGGAGAGCTTGGTTCTTTAAAAAGATTTAAGGATGATGTTAAGGAAGTTCAACATGGTTATGAATGTGGACTTAACATAGAAAAGTTCAACGACATTAAAGTTGGTGATGTGGTTGAGGCCTATGAAGAAGTGGAAGTAAATAGGAAGCTTTAATCTTTCTTTTTTTCTAAGCCTAACGGCAGGAAATATTTGAGTTGTATATTGAAGAAATTTCCTCTCAAAAAGGTGCGTTCGTAATCATCAAAATCTCCACCTACACCGTCATAGTAGTAATCAAACCTAGTCACTAAAATGGTTGAAATAGGGATATTTACTTGACTACCAATGTAAAATATTCCAGCATTTTTGTCTCTTAATTCAATTCCAATAGAAGCATTTACAGAAGCGTTAATCCAACGTGCTCTTTCTGAAAAGTGTTGTATAATATTTTGATTGCTTGAAGACGCAACAGCTGAGGCATAAAAATCTATAGCTCCTCCCAAGCTTGTATTCATAAATAATTGATCACTAAGTTGTATAAATACTACTCCACTAAATGGTAAGGAATAATTGATATAACCAAAATCGCCAATGTCTGATGAAGAAGATCCTTTATAAAAGGAATTGCCAGAAAACTTGTAATTTCTTCTACAGAACAATATACCCGATTCAAGCGCAATGTTTTTTGATTTTACACTTCTCAATACCATTCCAAATTGATAGCCTAATTTGGTTGATAATTCTATGTTGGAGTAATCGGCATTTAAGGCTAATGGGCCTGCACCAAAATAGTCAATAGGAATTAGTGGGCTAACAGTAAATCCAAAGATTTGTTCACCAACATAATTTTGAGATTTTAATGGGGTGCAAAAAAAAATAGAAATCAATAATGCTATGTAATAGGTAGTTCTCAATGCTGGTTTTGCAAGTAGGATATAATAGCAAAGATAATAAGTAACACACAAAAGGTAATAACGACTATTCGTCCCCATCGTTGCTTTATTAAAGGAGATCTAAATTCACCTAAAGTTTCATAATTTAATTGCAAAGCTTTTTGATTATCTGTTTTTCTAACTCCGAAAAGATAAACCACTCCTTTATTAGAATTTTCTTCACCCCGCTCAAAAAATAGGTTATTTTCTTTAAGTAGTTTTTCAAAATATAGTGCTTTATCTTCTTGGTAAAAGAAGAAAACTTTATATGCTTTATTAGTGGGGTGGTCTTTGTGGTTGGTTAACTTTAAAAACCCTTCATCCATATCATCCATAATCCAATAGTTTAGTTATACCACTCGGTAAGGTATTCTATAGGCTTCCTTTGTCCTTTTGGCCATTCATCATTGGGATAACCTAGGTAGATAATTCCCATACATTTATCTTCATCACTAATTTTAAGAAAGTCATTCATTTCTTTAGTATAAATGATTTTGGGCGTAGACCAAAAAGACCCAATTCCGTATGCAGTGGCAGTTAGACAAAGATTTTGAATAGCACATGCAACAGAAGAAATTTCTTCTATTTCAGGAATTTTAGGGTTGTCACCTCTTTTCATGTAAGCAACTATGGCGGCAGAAGCTTGAAATGGTCTAGCTTGCATTTTGGCAAACTTATCTTCTCTAAAGTTTTCAGTTGGTGTAAGCTGTTTATATAACATAGAGAGCGTATCACTTAATATTTTTCTGCTTTCTTCAGTAAACACTTTGAATCTCCAGGGCTGAGTCATGCCATGTGTTGGAGCCCAAGTGGCATTTTGTAATAAATGTTCTATAATTTCTTTGTGCACCTTTCTTGAAGAATAGAATTGAGGATATATAGTCCTTCTGTTTTTAATTATCTCTGTAATTTCGCTTAAGTTATATTTCATGATTATTTATCAGAATTAAAAATGTAATATTAAATCTCATTTTCTTATTAATTAAATATTTAGAAGAAAATATGATAAAATAATACCTTTGTTAAACATTATACGTGATGCAAATAAGTGCTATTATACCTGTTTTTAATGAAGAAGATCATATAATTGATGCTATTGAATCCGTAAGTTGGGCTGATGAGATTATTGTGGTTGATTCATTTAGTACAGATAAAACTTTAGAACTTGCTCAATCAAAAGGAGTTAAAATTTTGCAACGAGCTTATCAATATTCCGCTTCCCAGAAAAATTGGGCTATTCCACAAGCAAAATATGATTGGGTATTTATTTTAGATGCAGATGAAAGGGTAAATGATTCTTTGAAAGAAGAAATATTAAAACTCAAAAAAGAGACAACTATATATGATGCCTTTTGGATTCAGAGACAAAATCATTTTATGGGTAAGAAAGTTCGTTTTTCAGGTTGGCAAGGAGATAAAGTTATTCGATTAATACGCAAAGAAGTATGTCAATATGAAGATAAAAAGGTCCATGCTGAAGTAATATGTTCTGGTAAAGTAGGGAGGATGAAATCTCCACTAATGCATTATACTTTTAAAAGCATTGCTCATTATATGGAAAAGTGGGATAGGTATTCCACTTGGAGCGCTCAAGATCATTTAAAAAATAGACCACCTCATTTTTTCCATTTTATACTTAAACCAGCATTTCGGTTTTTTAGAGATTTTATTTTAAGGGGTGGGTTTTTGGATGGAAAAACGGGTTATATCGTATGTAAACTTTCTAGCATGGGAGTATTTATGCGCTATGTAAAAATCCAAGAGAAATTAAACCAGTAGAAATACTACCATTTAGCATCAGGATATAGTAAGGGTAAATGTTGCATTTCTGCTAGTAAGTATCCCATATATTCGGTGTGAAATCCATCTTTTCCGTACTGTAATGTATAGACTATGTTTTCAGGAACAATTAATCCACCTTCTTCAAGAGTCTTAGACACAGTGCTTAACCAGTCATTTTTTAAATCTTCGTTGGATATGCCAATGCCAATTTTTATCATTTCTTTGTCCACTTCGTTGTCGTAAAACAACTCGTCAGTATACATCCACAATTCATTAATTGCCTCTTGTACTCTCTTGTTGCTTTCGTCAGTTCCATGACCTAATCTTATTATCCAATCTGTACTACGCTGAAGATGATATCGAACTTCTTTTATAGATTTTTTACTTATGCCTGATATTGTTTCATCTTTGCTTTCAGTAAGACCTGTATAGAGTAGGTTGTGATATACATCCATAAAAAATTGTCTTGCCAATACATAGGCAAAATCAAAATTTGGCACTTCTACAAGATGCAATGACCTAAAGTCTTTTTCTTTTCTCTTAAAGGCTAGATCATCAGCTGATAAATCATGCTTTAGACTTGCAGCATAGTTTAGAAAGTTCTCTGCTTGACCCAATAAATCAAGACCAACATTGGTTATGGCCAAATCCTCTTCTAAATGAGGGGCTTTACTGCAATATTCACCAATTCGTTGACTTAGTATTAAGGCGCTATCACCAAGCCTCAAGCAATATTCGTATAAATTTTGGTTCATTAAATATGTTTTACCCCATCAGGAACTTCATAAAAAGTAGGGTGTCTGTAAACTTTATCATTGGATGGATCAAAAAAAGCTTCATCGTCAACTGATTGAGACGAAATAATATCATCAGCTTTTACAATCCAAATGCCATTACCTTCATTTCGTCTTGTAAATAGATCTCTTGCTGATTGCATAGCCATTTCTTTATCATAGGCATGTAAACTACCCACATGTTTAAATGGTCTACCTGCTTTTACTTGAATAAATACTTCCCATAATATTCCCTGATTATCTTTTTCCATTAAGCTGATTTTTGAATATTATTTTTTTTATTGGCATAAGCTATAGCAGCTTCTCTTACCCAACTACCCACTTCATGCGCTTCTTTATGGTGTGCTAATCTTTTTTTGTTGCCAGCACCATATCCTTTAACAACGTTCCAAAATTCATCCCAATCAATTGCTCCAAAGTCATAATGCCCTTTTTCTTCATTCCATTTAAGATCTGGGTCGGGAAAAGTCAGTCCTATGTGGAGGCCTTGTTCAACAGTCTTATCAATAAACTTTTGACGCAGTTCATCATTGGATTCTCTTTTGATTTTCCACTTTAAAGACTGGTTAGAATGAGCGCTATCTGCATCGTGTGGTCCAAACATCATAATAGAGGGCCACCACCATCTATTGAGCGCGTCTTGTGCCATTTCTTTTTGTTCGTCAGTTCCATTAGCTAAGGTTACCATTATTTCATAGCCTTGTCTTTGATGAAAGCTTTCTTCCATACAAATTTTAACCATTGCCCTTGAGTAGGGGCCGTAAGATGTGCCTTGTAAAGAAACCTGATTTACAATGGCAGCACCATCAACTAGCCATCCAATGGCTCCAATATCTGCCCATGTTAAAGTGGGATAATTAAAAACGCTAGAATACTTTGCTTTTCCTTCATGAAGCCATTCTAAGAATTGCTCTCTTTTAACCCCTAGTGTTTCTGCAGCACAGTATAAATACAATCCATGACCAGCTTCATCTTGAATTTTAGCCATGAGTATTTTTTTACTTCTTAAACTCGGGGCTCTTGTCAGCCAGTTACCTTCGGGTTGCATTCCAATAACTTCAGAATGAGCGTGTTGTGAAATTTGTCTTATCAAAGTTTGCCTGTATTTTTCAGGCATCCAGTCTTTAGGCTCAATTTTTATATCAGCATCGATTTTAGCTTGAAAAGCTTCTAATTTTTTAGCGTCTTCCATGAGTTAAATTTCAATTTCGTCAAAATTAGTAAGTATTTCGTGACCTTCTAAATTTTGTTCACCCCAATTCTTCATTTCATTGGCTGACCATAATTTAGGAAAAAACACCCTACGTTGGTATTTTGGATGCATGTATTTTTTCCAATCACTTCCGCCAGTAGCTTCTTCTTTTTTCTTCCCACTTTCCAAATAATGGCTAGCTGTGTTGTAGTGTTCCATGACCCATTTTACATTAACAGTGTGGTCGTAATGCCTCAATGAATTGACTAATTTCAGATTTTCCTTTTCATTAGAAGGAAGGTTTTGAAAAAGTGTCCAAATGTTACGGGTGTTATAATCTTTCATAAATCGAATGAAAGTATCCATGTACTTTTCCTCGAAAAGACGAATCATCAAGGATTTTTCTCCTGTTTGGTGGTCTTTACCAGCAGCTTGCCAATACAAGTGTTCAAAAGCATGTCTAAAAGGAGTATTTCTATTGATGGTAGATCTGAATCTGTAATCAATTAAATTAATTAACTCTGTACTTGCAAATTCAATCATCCTGTATTGAGCACTTTGAAAACCACTTGCTGGGGCTAATGTTTTTCTGAACTTCATGTACTGCTCTACATCCATGCCTTCGCCCATAATCTTAAAAGAACTACTCAACATATCAAAATAGCGACTGATTCGATCTAATCGGCTACTGAAAAAGTCAGCCTTGAGGTCTTTTTTAAAAGCCACTTGCTCAATTTCCCAAAGAATCATTTTAAATAATAGTTCATTGATTTGGTGGTATACGATGAATACCATTTCATCTGGTAAAGTTGAGCGTTGAATTTGAAGATTTAGTAAGGCATCCGTTTGAATGTAGTCCCAATAATTTAAGGGTTTACCATGCAGAAGCCCCTCAAAATGAGTTTCTGCATTTTGGCCTAATGCTTCAAATTTTTTAGAAATATCGTTTATGAGTTTATCCACTTGCTAAATATTAAAGTGTACCTCTTTTTTCTTGTTCTCTTTCTATCGCTTCAAACAAAGCTTTAAAATTACCAGCTCCAAAGCCTAAAGCTCCCATGCGTTGAATAATTTCAAAGAAAAGAGTCGGTCGATCTTCAACGGGTTTTGTGAATATTTGCAATAAGTAACCTTCTTCATCAGCATCTATCATGATTCCTAAACTTTTTAGTTTTTCTATATCCTCACCTAGTTGATGATTGTGTTCTTCTAGCCTCAGCGGAACTGCTTTGTAATATTCATCTGGAGGAGTACTTAAAAATTCTACACCTCGTTTTCTCATTTCAGTAACGGTACCAATAATATCGTTAGTAGCTACGGCAATATGTTGAACTCCAGGGCCTTCATAAAAGTCCAGGTATTCTTCAATTTGCGATCTCTTCTTACCCTCAGCAGGTTCATTTATAGGGAATTTAATTCTACCATTTCCATTACTCATTACTTTACTCATGAGCGCAGAATATTCAGTATGGATTTGGGTGTCGTCAAAAGATAAAAAGTTTTCAAACCCCATAACATCTTCATACCATTTTACCCAAGTATTCATCTCTCCCCAACCTACATTACCTACCATATGATCAATGTATTTTAAACCAATAGAAGAGGGGTTATAATCAGATTCCCATTTTTTAAACCCTGGCATGAAAGTTCCATTGTAATTTTTTCTTTCCACAAACATATGAATGGTTTCTCCGTAAGTATAAATACCTGCACGAACTACTTCTCCATCTTCATCAGTTTCAACAGTAGGTTCCATATATGATTTTGCACCTCTACTTGTGGTTTCTTCATATGCTTTTCTTGCATCTTCAACCCATAGCGCCACCACTTTAACACCATCTCCGTGGCGAACAATATGTTCGTTAATTGGAGACTTGGAGTTTAGCGGTGTGGTCAATATTAGTTTTATTTTATCTTGTTTGATAACATAGGAAACAGAATCTTTACTTCCTGTTTCTAATCCTCTGTAGGCAAATGATTGAAATCCAAAAGCAGTTTTATAAAAATGAGCTGCCTGCTTGGCATTTCCTACATAGAACTCTACGTAATCTGTACCTAATAAGGGCAAGAAATCTTGAGCGCCTTCAAATATTTTTTCTAATCCGTAATCGATGTTTTTAACTTCTTTCATAATTTTTGTTTAATGTATCCAAGATTTGTAATAATCTTTGATCTCAATGTCTAATGCTTGTTGTGTTAATTTTAATGGTTTGAACGTATCTACCATAACGGCCAATTCCTCTGTAGATTTTTTACCTATGCTTCTTTCATAAGCTCCAGGGTGAGGTCCGTGAGGAATTCCTGCTGGGTGAAGGGTGATTTGCCCCATTTCAATATCATTCCTGCTCATAAAGTCTCCATCTACATAATAGAGTACTTCATCAGAATCAATATTACTATGATTGTAGGGAGCTGGAATAGCTTCAGGATGATAATCATATAACCTTGGACAGAAGGAACAAATAACAAATGCAGGTGTTTCAAAGGTTTGATGCACCGGTGGAGGTTGATGTACTCTACCAGTGATTGGTTCAAAGTCATGAATAGAAAATGCATAAGGGTAATTGTATCCGTCCCAGCCAACTACATCAAAAGGATGACTAGCATAAATATAGTCGTGGAGTAATCCTTCCTTCTTGATTTTGATTAAAAAATCTCCTTTTTCATCAAATGTTTCCAATTCTTCAGGCACTCGCAAATCTCTTTCACAAAATGGAGAGTGCTCTAGTAATTGACCAAACCAATTTCGATATCTCTTGGGAGTGTAAATTGGATGATTGGATTCTATAATAAAGTGCTTATTGTTTTTAGACTCAAATTCCATTTGATAAATCATTCCTCGAGGAATCACTAAATAATCTCCTTCAAAAAATGGAATGTTACCTAGCTGAGTTTTAAGTTTGCCTTTTCCATGATGGATAAAAATAACTTCATCTGCATCTACATTTTTATAAAAGTAATTTTCGTTTGCAGAAGTTGGCTTCGATAGGTGAAGTGTAACATCATTGTTGGTTAAAACAGGAACTCTTGATTGAAGAAAATCATCATGACTAGGAATATCAAATCCTTTTAGGGCCCTCATTTGCATATTGTGCTCTACAGCAATTTTCGGAGAAACATCAATATAGCCTTTAAGTTCTGAAACTTGAGTAGGCGGGTGTAAATGATAAAGTAATGATGACATTCCATCAAAACCAATGGTGCCAAATAATTGTTCGTAATGTATTCTGCCGTTTTCTTTCTTGAAAACAGTATGTCTTTTATGAGGTATTTTGCCTAATTTATGGTAACGAGGCATAAGTATAAGTTTAATGGGTTAATAAGATATAAAAAATAACGGGGGAAATCAATATTGATTTCTTAAAAGCTTGATAGAAAATATCATTCAGGATTACGCTTGATGTAATCTTTTTGGGGTATAATGCAGACAGAAAAATTAATATGTAGGAAGTAATTCATTTAGAATGAAGCTTTAATTTTTCTTTTTTGGTGCATGTTAATAGTTCGGTAGGATCTAGCAGCGTTATTAAACTTTTTGTAAGCAGAAAGCGTTAAGAACATATAACTGTCATCATTTTCTGGATTACCTCTTTGAAATCCAGGCTCAGTATGAGTGTAGTCAACTTTATATGGGTTTGTACCTCCCAATTCAGGTGCTGGATACCAACCTTGAGGATAATTTCCATCAGGTGCATAACCTCCGTATGTCCACTCTTGGCCAGTTCTTGTTCCTGACATGATTATTTGATCTTGTGTCCCTCCATTTGCAGCCCAATCATAATAACTACCACTTACATCATCTAAGTAGTCTGTATTGGTAAATCGAAATCCAAACTCTAGTTTAATACCACCATTTCCGTTAAATGCTTTTTTCATTCCTATTCCCATTGGAATACAAATGGCTACAGGCCCATATGTCGTTCCTGGAGCAAACATGGTATCTCCCGGCATTCCTTGCCCCTCGGTTTTTAGTGGTCTTAAATTTCTAGATACTGCATCACCCACGACTTCACCATCTACGTTAATAAATAAATTTTTACCTGTTGGATTAAAATATACTCCACCAACTCCACCAAATACGTATAATCCTAAACCAATAGGATTCCTTACACCAAGGTATTTCCCTGCGGGTGTTTTGAGATTGTATCTGTTTCCAGTTCTTTCGTTGATGATGATAAATTCACTCATGACAGCTACTTCAGCTAAAAAAGTATTGAAGTTTAAACGTCTGTTGTTTCTGTAATACTCTTGAGTTTGGGCATCGTCACCAGAAATTTGAGAAAAAGAAGCGTTAGTTCTAAGTGTAATTTTACTGGCTAAATTGTAGATGTAAGAAAAATTCCCAACAAAATTAGTTTTTGCGAGATCAATGTCATAGATGGACTTAAAGGTGTTTTTGACACCGTCCTGTTCAAACTCTTGAATAGGTAAATCACTACCTCCAACATCAGTTAAACATGAAGAAGCCCCTGCACCAAAAGTAATTTCATGACGCTTTCTTCTATATTCGTATCGATTGTAGTATCCTTGGGCATCCAAAAGCTCTGGTGCTCCAAGGAAAATAACAAGCAACGCTACAACGAAATTATTTTTCAAAAGTTTCATGTTAAAAACAAATATATAAAACTTTTCTCTATTCTAATGACTAGTTTTTGATTTTAAATCCCATAAAACAATACCTGCAGAAACAGTTATATTAAATGAGTGCTTGGTTCCCCATTGAGGAATTTCTAAAGAAAAGTCAGATAAATCTATGATTTTCTGCTGCACACCATCTACTTCGTTGCCGAAAACAAGAAGAACTTTTTCATTTTTCAAATTATAATTTCCAAGTGCTATAGAATTCGAAGTTTGCTCAACGGAGATTATGGTGTAACCTTCTTTTTTATATCTATGAATAATGCTGATGGCATCATCCATATATTCCCAATTCACACTTTCTGTTGCCCCAATGGCAGTTTTTTGAATTTCTCTATGAGGAGGTTTAGCCGTAATTCCACATAAATAAAGTTTCTCAACTGCCATGGCATCACAAGTTCTAAACACAGAACCCACATTATGCAAACTTCTCACA
>CAJWIX010000032.1 GCA_913042175.1 uncultured Flavobacteriales bacterium | reverse complement strand
CTCAGATCCAGCTATAGCTTCCTGAAAATACACATTAGGAATGGTGTATTTAGATGATCCCTCTATTGATTTTTCAACTAAATCTAATGCATTTCCATATTTATCTTCAAGCTTATTATTGGTATACCATTCTGAAAAACTTGACTCGATAACCTCTTTCTTTTGTTGGACATTATTATTGACCAATTGCTCACTTTGACCAATGAAATATTTCCAATAATTACTAACTCTTGCATGTTTTGAGGCATATTGAATTCTAGTTTTTTGACTCTTATTCATTTCCTCTTCCATCAAATCTAATTTCTTTCGTCTAATCTTAACTCTTGCTGGTTGTTCAACTTCAACGGCTTCCTTAACCCCCCAAGATGTTAAGTATCTATCTGTACTTCCAGGGTATCCCATGATCATAGCATAATCACCCTCTTCTACTCCAGCAATAGATACAGGTAGGGCATGTTTTGGGTCATAAGGCTTGTTATTTTCATCGTATGCACATGGCTCGTTGCTATCATTAGCATAAACTCTGAATAAAGTAAAATCACCAGTGTGTCTAGGCCACATCCAGTTATCTGTATCTCCACCATACTTTCCAATTGAACTTGGAGGTGCTCCAACTAGTCTAACATCATTAAAGATGTTGTAGGTAAACATGTAATAATAGTTTCCATAGTAAAATGATTTCACCTTTACAGAAAAGGTATCATCTGATTTACCTTCTTTGGCTTCTTTAGTTAGGGCATTAATATTTGATCTAATTTTTTTGGAACGCTCCTGTTCCGACATATCATCATTTATACCATCCATTACTTTGTCAGTAACATCTGTAATTCTATCTAAAAACCATACTCCAAAATCAGCAGGAATTTCTTCGGATTTTTTCATGGCCCAAAAACCATCGGTTAAATAATCATGCTCAGTAGTGCTATTTGCTTGGATGGTACCATAACCACAATGATGATTAGTTAACATTAAGCCCTGTTCGGAAATGATTTCTCCTGTACAAAAACCTCCTCCTAATGCAACAATGGCATCTTTTAAACTTGAATTATTGGCATCGTAAATGTCTTTAGCGGATAATCTTATTCCACATTCAACCATGTTTTTATAGGTTTCTTCACCCAATAACATGGGTAACCACATCCCTTCATCAGCCTTACCTGCTACTAATTGGAATGTTAATACTACGCTTAATACTATTTTATTGAAAGTTTTCATTGATTGGTGTTTTGGTTTTGATTTATCAAAATGCGAGCCAAATGTACTAAATAAATTAAAAAAACAGCTCTTAATTTTTGATCATAACCATCATACCATCTCTTACAGGAAACAACACATTTCTTACCCTATCATCCAAATGTACCTTTTCATTGAATTGCTGTATTATTGATGTCTCCATATCATTTGAAGCAGCCTCTTTTAATACTTTTCCGCTCCACAGAACATTATCAGCAATAATCCATCCACCAGAATTAACATTATCAACCACTAAATCATAATAATTGATATAATTTTCCTTATCAGCATCAATGAATACTAGATCCCATTTATATCTCAAAGTAGGAATAACTTCCAATGCATCACCATTAATGAACTCAATTTGATTCTTAAATGAAGATTCCTCAAAATAACCAGTTGCAAAGGATTCCAATTCAGGATTTTTGTCTATAGTTATTAATTTGCCATTATCATCCAAGCCCTCAGCTAAACACAGTGCACTGTAACCAGTATAAGTTCCAATTTCAAGAACATATTTTGGTTTTACTGCCGTTGATAAAAAACTTAAAATCCTACCCTGTAAATGACCGGACAGCATTCTTGGCTGTAACACTTTTAAATTTGTTTGCCTATTCAAATTGAATAAAAGAGGACTTTCTTTCTCTGTATGATCTAAAGCGTAAGACTCAATTTTTGGATCTAGAAAATCCATTTAATCAAGATAAAAGTTGTTTAACCATAGCTGAAATTACAGCACCATCAGCCTTACTACCTAACTTTTTCATTGAAACTCCCATGACTCTACCCATATCTTTCATACCACTTGCTCCAGTAGAAATAATAATTTGGTTTATTTCCTCTTTAAGCTCCTCTGTTGAAATAGGTTTTGGTAAGTATTCCTTATATACGTTGGATTGCGCAAGCTCTTCTTCGGCTAAATCAGCTCTATTTTGCTCTTTATATATCTCATAAGCATCTAAGCGCTGCTTATTCAATTTTCCAATTAATTTAAGAATTAAGTCGTCATTTAAATCTTCCTTATTGCCTGTTTTTGTTTTTTCTAAAAGAATAACTGATTTTATGGCTCTTAGGGCTTCTAGGCGTACCTTATCCTTGGCCAACATAGCTGATTTAATGTCGGCCATAATTTGATTTTCCAGACTCATTGCAGTTAATCTACATTGTCATGAAGGAAAGAATTGTTGTCACTCAGACCAGTTTTCTTTTCCCCATTATCATCTTCACTTTCCCAGAGCGTATATTTAGAAACTTCTGTTTCAGAGGATGGATTTACATCATCTAATTCTACATTTCTTCTCTTATATGCTGGAACATTTTCCATTTCATTAAGCCCTAAAGGTGATCTCAATTTTTGGGTAGCTTTTTTAATTCTCTCTAACCTTTCATCAATTATTTCCTTTGATTCAGCTAACTTAGCTTCCTCTTTTTGACTAACAGTTTCAGATTCTGTTTGCTTAAGCTCAATATTCATTTCTGGCTCCTTTTCTTCCGATTCCTCTTCAATTGATTCATCTTCTAAGAAAAATATAACCTTTCCATCATTTTGTTCCGATTCTGAGGATGGTGCTGGCATTGCAGTATCCATATTGGATTCATTCAACACATTTAAATTATCGGTATCTTGAACAGGTGAATGGTCAACATCTTCTTCTTCCAAATAATATTTCTTAGGTTCAATTTCTTGATTTTCTGATGAAATAGGCGTTGCATCAGCTGTTTCATTTTCAGCTATATCCTGATTTTCTATATCTTCTACAGGAGAATCTATTTCTTGCGTTATTTCAGTAGGTCTTTCATCTTCAAGATTCATTAATTTTCTCTTTGGAGCTTTAAAAGAAAGACCAGTATGTGGGGTTGATTTAAATCCAGTAGCAATTATGGTTACACATAATTTATCCCCAAGTGTCTCGTCATGACCATGCCCCCAAATAACATCAGCAGTACTACCAGCTTCTTCTTGAATATAATCTGTAATGTCTGATATTTCATCCATCAATACTTCCTTGTCACCATAAGTGATATTTAGTAAAACATAGGTTGCACCTTCTATATTATTATCATTTAATAACGGTGAACTTAATGCCTGTTCAACACATTTAGTAGCCCTATCTTCACCTTCAGCTTCAGCAGACCCCATTATAGCTACCCCACTATCTTTCATCACAGTATTAACATCATTGAAATCAACATTTATCTGACCTGTTACAGAAATAACTTCTGCAATACCTTTAGCAGCAATAGCCAAAACATCATCTGCCTGTTCAAAAGCATTTACCAAAGAAAGATTTCCAAACATCTCTCTCAATTTATCGTTATTGATAACTAAAAGGGTATCAACTGCATTTCGCATTTGCTCAATTCCATCTTCTGCTTGTGTTCTTCTTTTTCTGCCTTCGAACGTGAATGGAACAGTTACAATTCCAACCGTCAAAATACCCATATCTCTTGCAGTTTGAGCAATTACTGGCGCTGCCCCCGTACCAGTTCCACCACCCATACCAGCAGTAACAAAAATCATTTTTGTATTCTTAGCAAGAATATTTTTAATCTCATCTAAATCTTCTATGGCTGCATTTTTACCAATTTCTGGAATAGAGCCTGCACCTCTTCCCTCAGTTAAACTTTGACCTAATGGAATTTTTGTCGGAACTGGACTTATATCAAGTGCTTGATGATCGGTATTGCAAACTATAAAGTCTACTCCTTTTATTCCTTGTCTATACATGTGGTTTACAGCATTACTTCCTCCACCTCCAACACCTATTACTTTAATAATTGAAGATTGTTCTTTGGGCATATCAAATCTCATCATAATTGTTGTTTTAAATTTTAATCTACTTTTTCGTCAAAAAATGTTTTAATCTTTTCAAAAAATCCACCCTTAAATTTTTGAGAGTGCATTCGTGTACTTATTTTTTCGTTTCTAGCTTTAAGCAACTCAAATTGCTCAAAACCTTTGGAAACCAATCCAACACCAGTTGCATATAGTGGTGATGTTACATTAATATTGGTATTGGCACTTAAGTGCTCATTGGGGTAACCAATTCTAGAGTCAATTCCAGTTGTAAACTCCATTAATTGATTGATATGTTTTAATTGCGAACCACCACCAGTCACAACTATGCCACCAATTAATTTCTTATCAAAACCTGAATTTTTAATTTCATAATATATGTGCTCTATAATCTCAGACATTCTAGCACTAATTATGTTTGCCAAATTTTTAACAGAAATCTCTTTTGGATCTCTTCCCCTTAAACCTGGAATACATACGATTTCATTATCTTGAGTAGCTTGAGGTAATGCTGCTCCAAATTTTGTTTTTAATAATTCTGCTTGTCTGTGCATAATAGTACATCCCTCTTTGATATCTTCTGTAATTACATTTCCTCCAAAAGGAATAACTGCTGTATGTCTTATTATTCCATCATGGAAAATAGCAATGTCGGTTGTACCACCACCAATATCTACTAAGGCAACGCCAGCCTCTTTTTCTTCATCACTTAGTACAGCAGAGGATGATGCCAATGGCTCTAAAATAAGTTCTGCTACTTCAAGACCTGCTTTATTTACACATTTAAAAATATTTTTAGCAGCCGCTATTTGTCCAGTTATAATATGAAAATTAGCCTCTAACTGAACTCCAGACATTCCTATTGGATCTTTGATTCCCGGTTCCCTATCAACAATATATTCTTGAGGAAGAACGTGGATAATTTCCTCACCTGGCATCATGACTAACTTATACATATCATCAATAAGTTCATCTACATCTTTTTGTGAAATTTCTTCATCAATGGTGTCTCTTGTAATCATACCACGATGTTGTAAACTTTTAATATGTTGACCAGCAATTCCAACATTAACCACATTTATTTCAACACCAGATTTAGTTTCCGCTTCCTCCACAGCAGCACGTATAGATTGTACTGTTTTTTCTATATTAGAAACTACACCTCTAGTAACTCCTAAACTCGGGGCTTTACCAACACCTAAAATTTCAATTTTACCATGTTCTGTTTTTCTTCCAACAAGACATGCAATTTTAGTAGTACCAATATCTAATCCAACAACAATTTCTGGTGCATCCATATTAATTAATTTTTGAACAAACTATTTGATCGTTATACATTACGTTTAAAGTGTCATACAAATTCAACTCCTTTGGGTTTGGTCCCTTGGTATAAAAGAGTTTTATTTTATTTAATTTTTCTTCCATATTTTCAGGTGATCCAAAAAGTATTTTATGGTTCCCTATTCTTGGAATGAGTTCAAAGTACCCATTATTACTTATGTGTATTTGAACAATTTGAGATTTTAAGAACGCATCATTGTTAATTAGTTGACTCATTTCATATATATCATCCATTTTTAACGTTGAATTTTTTGAATCAAACTCATCATTAATTGAAAAGATCTCGCCTGAAAAAATAGGTAGTTTAGCCACATATGAATCACTAGTTTTCATGAGTCGGCCATTATAGTCCAAATAAAAATTTTCATCTGGTGTATTACCCAATAATCGCGCAATAGGGGTTTTCTTAAAAATATTGATGTGTAAATCCCCGTTATTCAAAAAATACACTTCTGCTTTATCCACAGCATAATGGCTTCTCAGGGTTTTTTCAATTTGATCTACATGTATATCTTTCTTTACTGAAACGCCTTCAATCAATCCTAAATCTTTTACAAGATCCACCACCTCATCATTAGTTATTAAATGATGTTGATTATCTTTTATGAAATCAATATTTACTTCATTTAGTGTAATTTCTGCGTATTCTGAATTAGCAAAAGCTGTTAGAAATATCCATAGAAGGATCAAACAACTCCACAAAAACACTTTTAATATTCTTTTAAAAATTTTCATGCAAAAATGTTTTTATTGGATTGATTAATAAATCAATATCACCTGCGCCAATTGTTACCAAAATAAATTTATTTTCTTGTTTTAGTGAAGAGAAAAGATCATCTTTATTGTTGAGAATTGACTTTGACTCTAAGACAATGTCCATCAATAAATTTTCTGAATTAATGTCTTTTATCGGCTTTTCTCTAGCAGGATAAATGGGCATTAAAAAAAGTTGATCAAGTAAGGAAAGAGCCTCTTGAAATCCAGGCATGAAATCTCTTGTCCTTGAATATAAATGGGGTTGAAATACTCCTATTATTTTATGCTCAGGATAGAACTCTCTTAACCCATTTACCAAAACAGTTATTTCTTTTGGATGATGGGCATAATCATCTATATAAACAATATCATTTTTATCATAATGAACTTCAAATCTTCTCTTAACTCCGCTAAAACTTGCTAAGCCACTTTTAATTTTTTGAGCATCTAAACCCATTTCGAACCCACATAAAATGGCTCCAGCAGCATTTAATAAATTATACTTTCCTGGTAGGTAAAATTCAAAGTCTGCATACAGCTTATTTTTATAAAGCACATCAAAAAAATATCCACCTTTTTGAATACGAATATGCTGAATAGATAAAGAAGAATCTTTATGAAATCCATATGTTAAAGAATCATTGAAATGACTTTTTAAATCTTCTTGTACAATAAGTTTATTTTTATTCTCAAGTAATGCAGTAAACAATTTAAATCCTTCAATTACGGATTGGTTATCACCATATATATCTAAATGATCGGGATCCATTGAAGTCAACAAAATCATATTTGGAAATAACTTTAAAAACGATCGATCGTATTCATCTGCTTCTACAACGGCATTATTACCATCTTGTAAAAGAATATTAGAATTATAATTTGTTGAAATCCCACCTAGAAATGAAACTCCACCACATTTATTATATTGTAAAAGATGGGCAATTATTGAACTAGTTGTGGTCTTTCCGTGAGTCCCTGCAACAGCAATTGTATGATACGACTTAGTGATCTGACCTAGCACATAGGCTCTCTTATGTAAAGGTGTTTTTGATGAAGAAAAGTAATCAAGCTGCCTATTTTCTGATGGTATAGCAGGAGTATATACAACAAGGTCAATCTCATCAGTCGACTTTATCAAAGAAAGGTCATCTTCATAAAAGATATTAGCTCCTTCTTTAGAAAGAGATTTTGTTAAAGATGAACAAACCTTATCATATCCAGAAACTTCTATATTTCTAAAAAGAAAAAACTTAGCTAAAGCACTCATCCCAATACCGCCAATTCCAATAAAATGAACTCTATTTATGCTATCTATATTCAAAACTTATCTGCTAATTTTGAAATCTCCACAACTATATCCTTGGTCGCATTGGGCTTGCCCATAGATTTAGCATTAGAAGAAATTACATCCATTTGATTTTCATCATCAATTAATTTCACAGCTGATTCTAATGCTTTTTTTGCTTCATCATCTTTTATTAATAATGCAGCATTTTGATTAACTAATGACAAGGCATTCTTTGTTTGATGATCTTCAGAAACATTGGGTGAAGGAATAAGTATACTTGGCTTTCCGATTAACGTAATTTCACTAATTGATAAAGCTCCAGCTCTTGAAATCACCAAATCTGCAGCAGCATAAGCCAAATCCATTCGCTTAATAAATGCCCTGTTTAATACATTATCTACTTTAGTATGTTGTAATTCATTTTCTATTTTCGCTTGGTATCTTTTACCCACTTGCCATAATAGTTGAACAGGTTTATCTTTTATTACATCAAGAGATGCAAGAACTCCTTCATTAATGGATTTAGCTCCTAAACTTCCACCAATTATTAAAATGACCTTATGATCTTTTTTAAGTTTAAAAAAATCCAATGCTTCGTTTTTTTTAGATGCTATATTGATCAAGTCTTGTCTTACAGGATTTCCGGTTATAACAATCTTAGATTCAGGAAAAAATTGATGCATATTTTGATATGCAACACAAATCCTATTGGCCTTTTTACTTAACCACTTATTAGTTAATCCAGCATATGAGTTTTGTTCTTGAATTAGAGTTGGTATACCTAGTTTATTGGCCATTCTTAATGTTGGGCCGCTAGCATAACCTCCCACTCCAATTACGACATCTGGGTTAAATGATGAAATAATTTTTTTAGCATTCAATAAGCTCTTGTAAAGTAAAAAGGGAAATGATAAATTTTTAAGGATTGCTTTTATGGAAAATGAACGTTGGATTCCAACAACATCTAAACCTTTAATGTTGTAACCCGCATCAGGAATTTTTTCCATTTCCATTCTGCCATTAGCTCCAACAAATAAAATATCACATTCACTATATTTCAATTTCAATTCCTCTGCTATGGCAAGAGCTGGAAATATATGACCGCCTGTACCACCACCACTTATGATAAATTTCTTTCTTTTCATTTAAGCATCAGTGTAAACAGTACGACTTATATTAATAATGATCCCTAACGAAACACACGAAAAAATTATTGACGTACCTCCCATGCTAATAAGAGGTAAAGGTTGGCCTGTAACCGGGAATAAATTTACCCCAACACCCATATTAATTAGGGATTGAAAAACCATCAAAAAACTCAAACCAAAAACAACATATGATCCAAATAAACTTTCCGTTTTATTCATAATTCGAATTGATCTAAAAAAAAGAATGGTGTATAAAATTACTAACCCAACTCCTCCCATTATGGAACCAAATTCTTCAATGGATGAAGCATAAATAAAATCTGATTGTGCAGAATATAAATCATTTTTAACATGTCCTTTACCAGGGCCTTTACCAAATAAAAAACCATTGGCAACTGCTCTTTTAGCCATTTCAGCTTGATAATTTTCTTTTTGACTACCACTTTCATAGCTTGTGATTCTTTTTTGCCAAGTGTCAACTCTAGGCAACAACCCTGGAAATGCCAGATTTAATAAAATTAAAATCCCAAAACCTGCAATAGAAACTCCTACAATAGCAGAGAGGTGTTTTAATTTAGCCCCTCCTACAAACAGCATGATAAAACAAACAATAAACAACATTGCTGCAGTAGAAAAATCAGCAGGTAAAATAAGGGCACAAATAATTCCAATGGGCCATAAAATTGGGGTAAGACCTAATTTAAAATCTTTAATGACTTCCTTTTTATAGACTAACATTCTCGAAACGTAAATCACCAATACTAATTTGGCAAAATCAGACGGCTGAAAACCCATAATCCATCTTGAAGCATTTCCTTTATTAACCCCAAACAAAAGGGTAACAAAAAGAAGTACAATTGA
Organism: uncultured Flavobacteriales bacterium; assembly: GCA_913042175.1. GTDB lineage: Bacteria > Bacteroidota > Bacteroidia > Flavobacteriales_D > Parvicellaceae. Next base: position 13,071 of record CAJWIX010000032.1, on the reverse strand, counting down.
AATGAAAATCCCAATTTGAGATAATCTTGAGAAATATTTAAAATTAAAGAATTGCAGGTAAATTATTAATACAATTCCAATAACTAATATTAAAAGATGTTTCATTAAAAATGGCACAACATTACCTCCAGCTAACCTAAATGCTAGATTGGAGCTGGAACTATAAGCCATAATCAATGAATACAAGGATAGAATTACAATGATGGTCCAAATCACCCTATCACCTTTAATATATTTCTCAATAAAATTTTGCACTAATTAAAGTTGATTTACAAGTGATTTAAAATGTTCACCTCTTTCTCTAAAGTTTTCATAATTTGTATAACTGTTACATGCCGGAGAGAATAGTACAGTATTTCCCGCTTTAGCATGTTCGTGAGCTAATTGGATGGCTTCTCTGAGCTCTTTCTTATACGCATATCTGATTTTAGAGGCGAAATAATATTTTATCTCCGTTTCAAAATTTCCATAACAAATAATTTGATCTACTTTTTCTAATGCGACTTCCTTGATGATGTCAAGATTTCTTTTATTCTCATCATAGCCCACAATCCATATGATATTACCTGTTAAATTTTCTAATGAATAGGCAGCCGCACCCATATCTGTGGATTTAGAATCATTAATCCACATGACATCATTAAATTCTCTTATCACTTCTAATCGATGTTCAATGGAAGAAAAAGAAGCTAAAGAATTTAATCTTCCTTCTAAAAGTTTATTTGAATTTGCAATTTTTGTCTTATTCATAGCTATAATTTTTAGAGTGATCTTACTGCTTTTTTGAACTGATGACCTCTATCTTCGTAATTTTTAAATAAATCAAAACTGGCACAAGCTGGTGAGAGAAGAACTGCATATCCCTTCTTGGCAATTCGGTAACTAATTTGAACTGCTTGTGAAGCTGAGCTAGCCTCATAAATTGGAGATATAATATCACCAAATTCACTTTTAATCTTTTCATTGTCTTTTCCTAAACAAATAATGCCCAATACTTTTTGTTTTACTAATCCCTTCAAAGTAGAATAGTCATTACCTTTGTCAACTCCTCCAACTATCCAAATTGTTGGTTTTTGCATGCTTTCTAAAGCATACCAAGTAGCATTAACATTAGTAGCTTTAGAATCATTGATAAAATCTATTCCATGAATTTTAGCTACTTTTTCTAAACGGTGCTCCACATTTTGAAAATCACTTAAACTATCACGAATGATTTCTTTTCTTATTTCCAAAACTTTGGCTGCAACTCCAGCTGCCATAGAATTGAATAAATTGTGTTTGCCCTGCTGGGCCAGTTGATGTATTGACATAATTGTTTGTTTTTTATTGTTTATATTGATTACTATTGATTCGTTCTCCACCCATGCTCCATTACCAGGGTTATCATAAATGGAAATTGGATGTGATTTAAATGTTGTTTTCTGAGAAGAAAAGGTGGATTTGATTACAGGATCATCATAATTATAAATGAAGTGATCCCCCTCCTTCATGTTTTGAATAATTCTGAATTTACTTTTGGTGTATAATTCAAAAGAGTTTTGGTATCTATCTAAGTGATCTGGTGTAATATTTAGTAATAGAGCAACATCAGCTTTGAAAGAAAACATTTGATCTAATTGGAAACTACTTAGCTCAATCACATGATAATCTGGTGGATCAATAGCCACTGACATCGCATAGCTTTCTCCAACATTACCAACAGCTCTCGCATTTAATCCTGCGGATTTTAATAAATGAGTAATAAGTAATGTTGTAGTAGTCTTTCCATTACTTCCAGTAATGCAAATTTTCTTTGACTTACAATATTGGTAAGCAAATTCAATTTCAGAAACAATAGGAATTTCTCTTGAAGCAATTTCTTTTACAAAAGGAGCAGTGATTGGAATTCCAGGACTAATAACAACCTTATCTGTATTTTGTAAAATTTGTTCACTATGACCATTTTCCTCCCACGAAATACCATACTTATTTAGTGTTTTTTTAGACTCCTCTTTAATGGAGGAAGCATCTGAGACCAAAACTTTTTGACCATTCAAATGAGCCAAGACAGCAGCACCTACCCCACTCTTTCCAGCACCTAATACAACGATATTTTGGGTACTAGTCAATTATCGAATTTTAAGTGTTACAATGGATAGAACAGCAAGTAAAATTCCAAGTATCCAGAATCTTGCTACAATTTTTGCTTCGTGTACTCCCTTTTTCTGATAATGATGGTGAATGGGAGACATTAAGAAGATTCTTCTTCCCTCACCAAATTTTTTCTTGGTGTATTTAAAGTAACTTACTTGAAGAATTACACTTAGGTTTTCGATTAAAAAGACACCACAAAAAACTGGAATCAATAATTCTTTTCTAATTGCAATAGCGAATACTGCTATGATACCACCAAGAGCAAGGCTCCCAGTATCACCCATAAAAACTTTGGCTGGATAAGAATTATACCATAAAAAGCCGATGCATGCCCCTACAAATGAGCTAATGAAAATTACTAACTCTGAAGATTCTGGAATGAAAAGTATATTGAGATAATCAGCAAATACTAAATTTCCAGACAAGTAGGCAAAAATGGCTAACGTTGTACCAATTATTGCGCTTGTTCCCGTTGCCAATCCATCTAATCCATCCGTTATATTTGCACCATTTGATACAGCTGTTACTATGATTATAACCAGTGGAATAAATATAATCCAGGTATATTTTTCTAAATCATTACTTATCCAGGTCAACAACCAACTGTAATCAAATTCATTGTTTTTAATAAATGGTATAGTAGTTTTTGTAGATCTTGTCTCAACCCAATTAGATTCATCCTCAAAGGATAAAAGTCCATTTACTTCACTCTGTTCAATCCCTACTGGATTATTTGCTTCACCAACTTTAGATTTAATGGTAACATCACTATGAAAATATAATGATGAAGCTACAATTAACCCTACCGCTATTTGGCCAAAAACTTTGAATCTACCCGCAAGACCTTCCTTGTTCTTTTTAAAAACTTTAATGTAATCATCAATAAATCCTATGGCACCCAACAGAACTGTGGATACAAGCATCAACTGGATGTAAATATTTGATAAATCAGCAAAAAGTATTGTGGGAATAAGGATTCCTGCTAATATGATAATACCGCCCATAGTTGGCGTTCCAGACTTTTCCAATTGACCCTCCAAGCCTAAATCCCTTACTGTTTCACCCACTTGTTTTTTATGAAGAAATCGAATTAACTTTCCCCCAAAAACAAGGGTGATAATCAAAGAAGTTATTACGGATAAAGCCGCCTTAAATGAAATAAATTCAAATAATCCTGAACCTGGAAAATCAAAATGATTATTTAAATATTTAAATAGATGATAGAGCATTATTTCTTGAGTTTTTTAAGGATTTCTACTGCGTTTTCCATATCGTCAAACTGAAGAGTTTCACTCCCAATTATTTGATAATTTTCGTGACCTTTTCCTGCGATAAGAATGATATCTCCAGATGAAGCCATTTTGCATGCCACACTTATAGCTTCTTTTCTGTCTTTGATGGTTAACACCTTTTCTTGATGCTTAATTGGAACACCACTGTAAATATTTTCAATGATGCTTTCAGGATCTTCATTCCTAGGATTATCAGATGTTATAATGATTTGATCACTAAATTTTGATGCTATCTCGCCCATCAAAGGCCTTTTCCCTTTATCTCTATTTCCTCCACACCCAAAAACAGTGAAAATCTTCTCTTTCCCCTTTCTTAAATCAACTATGGTTTTCAATACATTTTCTAATGCATCTGGCGTATGTGCATAATCAATAACAGCTGTTATTTTATGATCAGAAACAAAATATTCAAAACGACCTTGTGGAGCTTTAACAGAACTTAGTATTGTTAGAATGCTTAATTCATCTTGCCCTAAGCACTTAGCTACTGCATAAGCAGTTAATAAATTATATGCATTAAACCTACCTACTAATCTTGATGTAACTTCGTGACCGTCTATATCAACAGTTAAACCACTGATGTCATTTTCAAGCACTTTACATTTAAAGTCAGTACTGTCTTTTAATCCATAAGATAGAATTTGGGCATTGGAACCTTCACCCATGGTTTCGCCATGCTTATCATCATAATTTATGATAGCGTATCCTTCTTGAGGCAGTCCATCAAATAATTTTTTCTTACAGGAAATGTATTGATCAAATGATTCATGATAATCTAAGTGATCTCTAGAAATATTGGTGAAAACACCAACTTTAAAAGTTAATCCAGCTGTACGATTTTGATCTAAAGCATGTGAGCTTACCTCCATGAAAACATGCGTACATCCATGAGAGACCATTTCATGCAAGACTTCATTAATTCGTAAGGCATCAGGAGTTGTATGTGTTGAGGGGTAAGTTTTGTGTAACACCCTTATATTAACAGTAGAAATTAAACCTGTTTTATATCCAAGCAGTCTAAACAAATCATAAAGAAGTGTTGCACAAGTTGTTTTACCATTAGTACCAGTTATTCCTATTAAATCAAGCTTTTCTGATGGGTTATCATAAAAATTAGAAGCTATTAAACCAATAGCTAATGAGCTGTCGGGAACCCTGATATATGTAATGTCATCATTTAATTTCTTAGGTAATTGTTCACACACAATAGCAGAAGCACCAGAATCTTCTGCATTCTTAATGAATTTATGACCATCAGACTGAGTACCTACTATGGCAATAAATAGTGATAGATTTTGAACTTCTCTTGAGTCAAAAGTTACTTTTTCGATTGCAATATTGGTATTACCTTTTATTTCAAGAATACTTACACCATATATGATATCCTTGAGCAATTTCATCCTAGAGAGAGTTTAACAGTTTGCCCTTTTTTTATCTTTAGTCCCGGTCTGACTGATTGTTTACGTACTATACCTGACCCTTCAATTTGAACTACTAACCCATTTTTCTCTAGCAGGTAAGCAGCATCTATTAAGCCCATTCCAACTACATTTGGAATTAGACCTTTGACAGATTTTACTTCACTTAACTTAATTCCTGACTCTGCTGTTCTAGTATTAATCCACTGGGTGGATGTAGAACTTTGGTCTTCTAATGGGATATCCATAGCGTTAGCTACAGTTATAAAATCTTGTTTTGAACCTGGACGAGAATATGGATAGTGTTTTGGAACTCTTACATCTAAATCTGTTTTATTAAACTCATGAGCATATACTTTATCAGCTATCTCTTTAAATACTGTACCAGAAACAACTGATCCAAATATGTTTTTTGTTGGACCTTGAACTACAACTATGCAGCTGTATAAAGGGTCTTTAGCAGGGAAATAACCACAAAAAGAAGCTTGATATTTTTTACCGTAACCGCTAGACCCAATTGCAATTTTTGAGGTCCCAGTTTTTCCAGCAATTTTAAATCCTCTAGCTTTTATATTTTTTGCTGTTCCTCTTTCAACAACTCCTTCAAGAAGTTCTTTAAGATCCGAAATTGTTTCATTTGAACACAATGAAGGATTTAGCACAACTGGATCGAATTCTTTTTCTAAATAGGTTCCTTTCTTAATGTGTTTTACAAATTGGGGCTTCATCATTACCCCATCGTTTGCTACACCATTATAAAAAGCTAATGTTTGAAGAGGTGTTAATTTAAGTTCATAACCAATAGACATCCAAGGAAGTGATATTCCTGTAAATGTTGGATCAGAGGCTTCCTTGATCAATGGAGCTCCTTCTCCCAAAATATCAATACCTAACTTTCTATTTAAGCCAATTGATTTTAGACCATCTATAAACTCTTGTGGCTTTTTCTTGTAGTTGTCATAAATTAATTTACTGATAACATTTGACGAAAGCTCAAAAGCGTTCTTTACTGTATTCTTCCCATAAACCTTTCCTCCATCAGTAAGCGCTTTATCATAAAACTCATATCTACCTGACATGTAAACTGAATCTTCAATATCAACTTTACCTTGTTCAATGGCTACAAGAAGAGAAGCAAGTTTAAATGTAGAGCCTGGCTCTGAAGCCAACCCAACGGCATGATTTTGGGATTCAAAATAAGTGTCTGTCTTTTTATTGTATGATAAATTAGCAATAGCTTTAATGAACCCAGTCTCCACTTCCATCAAAATCACACAACCCCTATCTGCTTTTTGTTCTTTTAATTGATGTAATAGTGCAGCCTCTGCAACATCTTGAATATTGACATCAAGACTTGTATATATATCAGATCCTGGAACAGGTTCTATAGAAAAATTATCATCAACAGGTTTCCAATCATTACCCCTGACTTTTTCCATTAACATTTGACCATTTTGCCCTTTCAAATAATCATTAAAAGCGCCTTCAAGCCCAACAAGAATTGGCTTTTCGTTTTCATTTTCAACAACATATCCAATTGTTCTATTTGCCAATAATCCATAAGGCTTAATTCGTTGATTGGTTTTAATAATTATTCTTCCACCTCTATATTTACCCAAATTGAAAACAGGAAATTTTTTCAATCTTTCTATTTGTGCATTATTTAAATTTCTTGCTATGAAAAAATATCGATTACCCTTTTCTCTTTGAAGCGTCAACACCTCTTTCCAAGAGTCATTAGACCTGTAAGGCAATAGGTTGGATAGAGAATCTGAAAGTGCACTTAAGCTATCCTGAAAAATCTGATCCTTAATTGTAACTAAATCAACGTATACCTTAAATCTTGGGACAGATAGCGCTAGAGATGTTTTTTGTTCATTAGAAGCATATATATTCCCTCTTGGAGCAGTTATATTTTTATAAACAAAAATTTGTTTTTCTGCATCTTGAATTAGCTCAGCACCCTTATAGAATTGCAGGTAAAAAATTTGAAAAATAATTCCACCACCCAATAAAAGGACAACAAAATAAATTACATAAACTCTTATTAAAGTTTCTTTATTCTTCATTGACCTGCTTTGAGTTTATTATAATTGGCGGGTCTATTGACTCATATAACCCCCATTTTGATGTTTCTTCTACTACTTTACTTTGCAAACTCTCCTTGTCATAAAGTTCAAGTGCAGATTGAAGTTCAGAATACAGCTTTTCTCCCTTTTTATTGGCTTTTGATATGGAAAGAACAGTGCTGTCTACGTGGTATCCATAAGCGACATAAATCAACATTAAAAATGTGATGTAAGACAAAAAGGGGATATTGTTTAACACCAATCCCTTTTGGAATAAATCACCTGAAAATATTTTTTTAAAAACACTCATTTACACTCTTTTTGCCATTCTTAATTTTGCGCTACGTGCTCTTGAATTATTACTTATCTCATCATCAGATGGGACGATGGGCTTTTTATTCAAAACCTCAAAAGGTTTAATTACTTTACCATAAAAGTCCTTGCTTAAATTCCCCTCTATATTTCCAGATTTAAAGAAGTTTTTTACCATTCTATCTTCAATTGAATGGTATGTGATAAACACCACTACTCCATTTTGACTCACACAATCAGGCAATTGACATAACAGCTCTTCTAAAGCCTGCATCTCATTATTCACTTCAATCCTAATGGATTGAAATAATTTTGCTAAAAATTTGTTTTCAAATCTTGAAGGAACTAAAGGAGAAACTGTTTGACATAAATCTTTTGTTGATTTAATTGGAGCTTGTGAGCGTTTTTCATTGATCTTTCTGAAAATTTTAACTGCTTCACCTTTTCTAAATTCACCATAGGAAATAAGTATTTTTAAAAACTCCTCTTCATCATACTTATTAACTACCTCGTAAGCTGACAAAGAAGCACCACTGTTCATTCGCATATCTAATTGCGCATCAAATCGAAATGAAAACCCCCTATCTGCTGTGTCAAATTGATAAGAAGACACACCTAAGTCTGCCAAAACTCCATCCACACTCCCATATCCATAAGCATTTAAGACATTTTGTAAATGCCTGAAATTCTGCCTAACTAAGTTAAATCTATGATCTGCATAGCTGTTCTTTAGCGCATCCTCATCTTGGTCAAACGCTAGAAGCTTCCCATCATCTAATTTTGAAAGAATTTCTTTGGAATGACCTCCTCCACCAAAAGTCAAATCAACATAACAGCCATTCTTATTTTGTATTAAAGCATCTGTAGCAACATGTAAAAGAACTGGTATATGGTAGGGGTTATTCTCCATCAGTAGAGTCACCCATAACATCCTGCGCTAGCTGATCAAAACCATCCCAATCTTCTCTCATGAGTTCTTCATACCTTTCTTTATCCCAAAGTTCCCATAGATCAACATTAGCAACCAACACGACTTCTTTTTGAAGTGAGGCCCAAGACGATAATCCTTTAGGAATGAGAATTCTACCACTTCCATCTACCATAACCTTTGTTGCACCTTTCTGAAACATGCGGGCAAATTTTCTATCCTTAGGTTTAAATCTGTTAAGCTTCCTTAGTTTATTCATCACCTGAACCCATTCTGTAGAAGTATAAAGTGACAAACAGTCATCAACACCTCTGGAGACAATGAACTGACCATGATCATCTGGAGACAATTGCTTTCTCATTTCAGAAGGAATAAGCAATCTTCCTTTTGCATCAAGTTTACAATGATATTCTCCTATAAATCCTGTCAATTGGCTAGCATTTTGATTGTAAATCTAATAAATAATTACCCACATTTTCCCACTTTTAATAGATTGTGGAAAACTTTTTACGCTTTTGAAATAATATTGTTTCACAAATTTAACTTAAAACTGGTTATTTTTCAAATAAATTTGTAGTGGTAAAAAGTGGAGAATAAATTTAAAATTAATTATTTTACTATTTATTCTTTATCTTTATTCCACATTTTTTCCGACTTGTACTTATGTCAAATAATGAAATAAACGTAGCTAAAGCACTTAAAGAAAAAAGCCCTAGGATATATCAGTTTACACCTTCAATTCTTCTTAAAAAATTAACTGAATTGGTACACGAAGAGGAAATAAATGAAATCCTTCAAAAATTAAAAGGCACTGAAGGCATAGAGTTTATCAATAAAGGACTAGAACAAATTGATGTTTCTTCCATTGCTTATGGATTTGAAAAGATTCCAAAAAATAAGGGTATCGTGATTGTTGCAAATCACCCACTTGGCGGATTAGACGGAGTCACACTAATTAAAGAAATTGGGAAAATTAGAACTGATATCAAGTTTTTAGTTAATGATATTTTAACACAATTCGAACCATTTAACAGCTTATTTATGCCTATCAATAAGCACGGAAGTAATTCAAGAGAAAATTTATTACGTATAGATGAACTATATGAATCAAATCAATGTATAGTTATATTTCCAGCAGGTTTAGTATCAAGAAAGCAAAAGAAAAAAATTATAGATTTAGAATGGAAAAAAAGCTTTATAACTAAAGTTAAAAAATACAATAAGCCAATATATCCCGTCTTCATTAGTGGAGAAAACTCAAAAAGATTTTACAGAACTGCTAATTTTAGAAAAAAAATAGGTTTAAAATTAAATGTAGAAATGCTACTATTAGCAGATGAAATGTTCAAAAAACGCGGAAGCACTATTCACCTCACAATGGGCAACCCAATTGACCCAAAATGCTTTAATAAAACAAAATCAAATCAAGAATGGGCTCAAGCAGTAAAAAAGCATGTGTACAATTTAGAAAACAATCCTAACTTTGAATTTGGTGGAAAAGATAATTGAACCCATATCAATAAAAAAAATTCTTAATGAACTAAACCCTACCACTTTTGTTAGGAATACAAATTTTGCTAACCACGAAATTTATATCGTTAATTATTCCAATGCACCTAATACACTTCAAGAAATTGGAAGATTAAGAGAAATTACTTTTAGAGCAGCTGGTGGTGGAACAGGAAAAGAATTAGATTTAGATGATTTTGACACAAGAGATGAAGCCTTCTACAGTCAATTAATTGTTTGGGATCCTGACGCATCTGCCATAATTGGGGGATACAGATTCATTAAAGGCACTGACATTATAGATTCAAATAAATACCATGATTTAGCCACAAATAATCTCTTTGAATTTGAAGCATCATTTAACAATACTTTTTTACCCTATACTATTGAGCTTGGTAGATCATTTGTTCAACCCGGTTACCAACCAGCTTCAGGAAATAGAAAAGGTATTTTCTCCTTGGATAATTTGTGGGATGGACTTGGAGCACTTGTAGTTGACAACCCTGAAGTAAAATATTTCTTTGGAAAAGTTACTATGTATTTAGACTACCCTAAAACAGGTAGGGATCTAATTCTATCCTTTATTGATCACTTTTTTAGCGACAAAGATAACTTAGTCACCCCCAAATCTCCTCTTAAACTACATGGCGACACAACTGGCTTTATTGATGAGATTTCGCCACTGAAATACGAGGAAGCCTATAAAATTTTGACACGAAAGCTTAAAGAAATAAACTGTTCATTACCTCCACTTATTGCAGCCTACATGAATTTATCAAGCACCATGAAATCATTTGGAACAGCATTAAATAAAAAATTTGGAGAAGTAGAAGAAACAGGAATATTGATATCCATTAGTGATATTTTTGAAAAAAAGAAAGAAAGACATATTAACTCCTATATAAGTCAAAAAAATGGAGATCAATAGTGCCAAGTTCATTTGTAGTAATACAGATTGGAAAAAATGCCCTGATATTCATCAACCAGAATATGCTTTCATTGGCCGATCGAACGTTGGCAAATCTTCACTCATCAACTGCCTTACCAATAGTAAAAAATTAGCAAAAACATCAGGCAAACCTGGTAAAACGCAACTCATTAACCACTTTCATATAAACAATGCTTTTTTGTTTGCCGATTTACCTGGATACGGGTATGCAAAGGTTTCTAAAAAAGACAGGGCTAACTTTCAAGATTTTACCTTGAAATATTTACAAAATCGTAAAAATTTAATCTGTTTATTTCTTCTAATTGACATAAGACTATCTCCTCAAAAAATAGATTTAGAATTTATGGAATATTGTGCCATTAAGAAAATTCCATTTATGCTTTGTTTTACTAAAGCGGATAAACTTAAAAAAAGAGAAATTAGCCAAATGGTTGAAGCCTATGAAAATAAATTATTTGAAAGCTGGGAGATATTACCTGAATACTTCATTACATCTTCTATAAATAACATTGGGCAAGAAGAAATGTTATCTTTTATAGCACATCATAATCAGTCTTTTAGTTGAGTAAGTTTGAAAAAAAAATTCTTGTTGCCCCGCTTGATTGGGGATTAGGGCATATTACAAGAACATTTCCTATTATAAGATTATTAATAGAACGTGGACATCAAGTGGAAACCTGCGGTAATGCCATTGCTGAAAAATTATACCAAGAAGAATTTCCAGGAATGCCTCATCATCATGTTCAAGGATATAACCCTACCTATAGCAGAACTAACAAACAAGGTTGGGCGATGATTAAACAGTCTCCAAAATTCTTTTCAATTATAAAAAAAGAACAACAAATTGCAGAAGAATTGGTTAGGAAAAATGGTTACAACATTATAATTTCTGATAATAGATTTGGATTTAAAAGTAACCACACAACTAATATTTTCATCTGTCATCAAACAGAAATTATGGGGCCTTTAATTTTAAAACCAATATTTAGATTTATAAATAGAGGTTACATCAACAGCTTTGATTTTTGTTGGATACCTGACACATCAGATAAAATAAATTTATCAGGTAAATTATCATCATATGAAAATAATAATTGCTTTAAAATTGGACCTCAATCAAGATTTAAAACGGCTTTAAAAAATAAGCAATCATTCACCTATAAATACACTGCTATTCTTTCAGGTCCAGAACCTCAACGTAGCTTGTTTGAGCAGAAAGTAAGTACATTTTTCAATAAACAAGATTTTCGTTGTGCCATAATACAAGGAGCACCATTGGCCAAAAAGAATTCTCTAAAAAAAATTGACTTCTTTCCTCATCTTAATTCCAAAGATTTTCTAACATTAATCAATGAATCTGAGATAATAATATGTAGATCCGGTTATTCCAATATTATGGATTTATCAAGACTACAAAAAAAAGCAATCCTTATCCCTACTCCTGGACAAACTGAACAAGAATACTTAGCTAGATATCACAAAAAAACTTCTAATGTATTCACACTTAAACAAGATGATATTTCAGAAATAAACATGCTTAATACAACAGGAAAAATAATTGCTGTTGAAACTAATACTAAATCACTTGAAACAGCATTTATTAGAGCAGATCTCTAACTTACCTAGTTAGGTTTATAAAATTATAGTCACTTCCGTCTGATTGCCATATTACAGCCATTGGATAACAATTACTAAAGTTCCATGAACTAGAAGTGGGTAATGAAACATTAAATTCTGTAAGATTTTTACCATCTTCAAAAGAAAGTGGATCTCCAAATAAGTCACCTGCACTACCTCTTAGGACGGAATTATGTACATAATTACTATCAACAAAGGTCATAGGCTGGCCATTGACAACTTGAATAGTGTTTTGTGGTGCAATAATGTTATCCTCTAAAACATAGATAGCCATATTACAATTTGAAGCAACAAAATTATTTTGAGTTTGAGATTGAACTTTAACATTCATTGTATTCCCCTCAATAGAATAGCTTAAAGCCATAGCAACATCAGATGATTTAAATAACTCCTGCGAAACTGCACTTTCCAACGCTCCATAACTATTTTGAATACTAGTATCTCCCACATAAAAATGAGGTGTACCTTCATCTCCAAAGTTCATGTTTTGCAAATGAGCTAACAACTCATTACCAGTGGTATTAACAAATTCATCCAAAACATGTATTTCAATCAATTCAGCATCAGGATATGAACTTTGAATACTATCTGCATACCAACTCCCCCAATCACCACAGTAACTACACCATGTACCTGTAGTTTTAAAAAAAAGAGCTTTTTTTACATTTAATGGATATGTACAACTTCCATTATCTTTTTTAGCTTGACTATCGTATGCCAAGCTAGTAGGATCAGTGCAGCCTTTTTTACGACATGAGGAAAATGCTAAAGCAAGTGATAAAATTAAAAAGGATATATGTATATATCTATTGGACACTTATTT
>CAJWIX010000031.1 GCA_913042175.1 uncultured Flavobacteriales bacterium | reverse complement strand
TATATAAAAAAGTAGGTTTCCAAAATTTTGGTATAAGAAAAAATTATTATAAAATATTAAAAGATAAAAAAGTAGATGCAATTTTAATGAAAAAGTTGTTAACGTAAAAAATAAAATTTAAATATTTTGGGAAACTGTATTCTTTTTATTGCACCCAATTAACAAAAGTCTCATAATTAGAAATTATCAAAAAGATTTATGAGGACGAGAAATGAATTTTAAAAAAATTTTAAAAATATTTAGTGGAGCATTCGCTGGTTTGCTAATTATGGCAATAAACTCGGCTAACGCATTTACTGCATGTCAAGTAACTGATGTAGGTGGAGTTGATGATAAGAGTTTTAATCAAACAGCTTGGAAAGGTGTTCAGGATGCCGTAGCTAAACACGGTGTAGAATCAAAACTACTCGAATCAAAAGCAGAAACTGATTACGAACCACATTTAAATTCTATGGTTAGTGCTGGTTGCGATATTATTGTTGCAGTTGGTTTTATGATGGGAGAAGCTACAAAAAATGCTGCTGAAGCTTATCCTGACACAAAATTTACAATTATTGACTTTGCATATGCTGAAACTCTTGCAAACGTAAAAGGGCAAGTCTCTGCAACAGATCAGGCAGCCTTTTTAGCTGGATATTTATCAGCCGGTGTCAGTAAAACTGGTATGGTTGGAACATTTGGAGGAATAAATATACCTCCAGTAACTGCTTTTATGGATGGCTTTGCTTGGGGAGTTAAACACTACAACAAGGTAAAAGGCACAAATGTTCAAGTGCTCGGGTGGGATCCAGATGCTAGAGATGGATTATTTACAAATAATTTCGATTCTCTAGATGACGGTAGAGCCTTTGCACAAAACCTTTATGACGAGGGAGCAGATATTGTTTTACCAGTTGCAGGACCTGTTGGATTAGGTTCAGCTTCATTAGCTGCCGAATTAGGGAGTGATAAATTAAAGATAATAGGTGTTGATGCAGATATGACTATGACTGATCCAACAAGAAAAGAAGTATACCTAACGTCAATTTTGAAGCATATGGACGTTACAACCTTAAGTGTTATTGAAGAAGTTAAATCAGGAAACTTTTCTGGTGGTGTTATAGTTGGAACTCTTGAAAACAATGGCGTTGGACTAGCTCCATACCATTCGCTAGCCAATGTAGTATCGAGTGAACTTGCTGCAGAAGTAGAAGAATTACGTAAAGGAATTATATCCGGTTCTATTGTAATGAATAAATAAATTTTATAAAAAACTGGGACGAAAACAAACTGTGAAATTAAAGTTAAATGAAATCAGTAAAAGTTTCGGCCCAGTTAAAGCTAATTCAGATATTAATTTAACTGTTAACCGCGGTGAAATCTTAGGTTTGCTTGGTGAAAACGGTGCAGGCAAAACCACGCTAATGAATATATTAACTGGTTTATATAAACCTGATAGTGGATCAATATTAATTGATAACCAATTAAAAGTATTTCATAATCCTAGAGAAGCAAATAAAAATGGTGTAGGAATGGTTCATCAGCATTTTATGTTGGTGCCAGTTTTTTCAGTTACAGAAAATATCATCTTGGGTACTGAACCTACAACTACATTTAATAAAATAGATCTAACTAATGCTAAAGAAAAAGTATTAAAAATAAGCTCAGAATATAATTTGGATGTTGATCCTAACCAACTAATTGAGAAATTACCCGTTGGAATACAACAAAGAGTTGAAATTATAAAAATATTATTTCGAGATGCTGAGATTTTGATTTTTGATGAACCTACTGCAGTCCTTACCCCACAAGAAGTAGTAGAATTTTTTGAGATAATTAAAAACTTAAAAAAGGCAGGAAAGGCTATTATCTTTATTACGCATAAATTACATGAAGTATTAGAGGTATGTGATCGTATAAATGTTTTGAGAAGTGGGAAAATTGTAGGAGAAGAACTTCCCAAAAAAACAACTAATAAGAAATTAGCAGAATTGATGGTTGGTAGAAAAGTAAATCTTAAGACAAATAGACAAATTGTAGAAAAAGGAGAGGTGTTATTAGAAGTAAATAATTTAAGTATTTTATCTGAAAACAAAGAACCTTTATTATCAAATTTAGATGTAAAACTGCATAAAAATGAAATCCTAGGTATTGCTGGTGTTCAAGGAAATGGTCAAACAGAATTCATTGAGGCACTTACTGGATTAAGAAAAATATCAAGTGGAAAAATTTCTTATTTTGGTAAAGAATGCAAAAATTTTTCACCAAGAAAAATTCATCAGCTAGGAGTTAGACACATACCAGAAGATAGACAGAAACAAGGGCTAATTGGTGATTTTTCTTTAACTGAAAATATAATCCTTAATACTTATTACGAAAAAAAATTTTCAAATAATATCGCTTTAAATTGGTCTAATGCTAAAAAAGAAGCAAAAAGGATTATTGAAAAATTTGATGTAAGAACAAACTCAGAAGAAATAAGTGCAGATAAATTATCAGGAGGAAACCAACAAAAACTTTTAATTGGTAGAGAGATGTCAAGATCAATTAATCTTCTTATAGCATCTCAACCGACACGTGGTGTTGATGTTGGATCAATAGAATATATCCATAATCAAATTGTTATGGCTAGAAACAAAGGAATTGGAGTATTATTGAATTCCACTGAATTAGACGAAATTATTGCTTTATCAGATAGAATAATTGTATTCTATGAAGGTAGAGTAATTGCAGAATTTCCATCTAATGCAGACCCAAATATAATTGGACTTGCGATGGCTGGGGTAAATTAAAAGTGAAATTTTTTATTTATTTAAGTAATTATTTTTCTAACCGTGAAACTATTCAAGAAATTTTTCTTATACCAGTTATTGCAACTCTATTGGCTATATTCCTAGGTTTACTATTATTAATCGTCTCTGGGTCAAGTACTCAAATAGCGCTAACAGCATTAGTAGCATTGTTTACTGGCTCTTTTGGTTCGTTATCAGCTATATCGGAAACATTTACTGCTGCTACACCATTGATTTTTGCCGCTTTAGGAATAGCTGTAGGTTTTAGAGCAGGATTATTTAATATAGGAGCAGAAGGACAAATTATACTTGGTGGTATGGCAGCTGTTGTTATAGGTTTTAGCTTTCAATTACCTTTTGCTATTCACTTAATAATTATACTTTTATCAGGAGCTTTATTTGGAGCTTTTTATGCATTTATAGCCGGTTGGCTTAAAGCCACAACCGGAGCTCATGAAGTTATTACTACTATTATGCTAAATTTAATTGCATATAGATTACTTGATTTTTTTCTCAGAATGCCTGCTATACAAAAAGAAGGAAGAAATGATCCTATATCAAAATCAATTTTTGAAACAGCAGAATTACCAAGAATTTTGTATTTGTTGGATCCAAATTTAAGAGTTCATATGGGATTTTTAATAGCAATAGTAGCTGTATTTTTTGTATATTGGTTAATTTTTCATACTACCATTGGGTACGAATTTAGAGCTGTGGGAAAAAGTGTGGAAGCATCAAAATATGGTGGAATAAATCCAGCAATAACAATTGTACTTGCTATGAGTATAGCAGGTCTTTTAGCTGGTCTTGCAGGTGCATGCCAAATAGCTGGAGTTTTAGGAAGAGCTACACCAGGTTTTTCTGCAGGAATTGGATTTGACGCAATAGCTGTGGCTTTATTAGGTAGAGCCCACCCAATAGGTGTTCTATTTGCTGGCATACTATTTGGAGCTTTGATTGCTGGAGGAAGAGCAATGCAAGTTTCTGCTAACGTGAGTCTAGATCTAATTACAGTAATTCAGGCTTTGATTATTATATTTATTGCAGCTCCAATTTTGATAAGAAAATTATTTCCATGGATTTTTAAATAAGATTACTTAATCATGAATACTTTGAATAAAAATGAAATTGAAAATACTAAATCAAAAAGGTCTAAAATAATTGGATTATCGCTAATTTTTTTTGGATTTGTAATATATTTGTTTTTTGGTCTTGGTATTGAAGGACAAGCAACTTTTAGACTTTCGAGACCAACAGATCCATTTGCTCTTCCTAATTTAATTCTACCAGCCCACAGTTTTATTGGTCTATCTGCTTTATTAATTGCTTTTTTTGGTGGTAGAATAATTATGAAAGCTCCCAAAAATTTTACAATCTTTGTAGCCTTAAGCTTTTTTTTGGCAATAGCAGCTTTTTTAGTTTGGGCGACAGCAGGTAAATCATTTTCTCTTACAGGTATGCTACAAGCTACTGTTGTAAGAGCAGTGCCAATTGCTTTAGCAGCAATGGCAGGAATAATGTGTGAAAGAGTAGCGGTAATAAACATTGGTATAGAAGGAATGCTGTTAGCAGGTGCATTTGCTGGAGCTCTTTTTGGCTCTATTTTTGGTAATTTAATCGGATTAGTTTTGGCTATTTTAGTAGGGGGAGGGTTCGGGTTCATATTAGCAGCATTGGTTGTAACATTTCGTGTAGACCAAATAATTGCCGGTGTTGCAATTAACATTTTTGTCCTCGGAATTACAAGCTTTTTAACAAGCCATTTATTAAAAAGTAATCCTGAGCTTAACGATGCGCCAATTTTTAAGTCAATAGATATTCCTTTTTTTAGCGAAATTCCTGTTTTAGGCTCAGTGTTTTTTAAACACAATATATTTGTATACTTTTCTATTTTTATTGTAATTGTAAGTACTTATTATCTATTTAAAACTGCTTATGGTTTAAGAGCAAGAGCAGTAGGAGAACATCCAAAAGCAGCGGAAACTCTTGGAATTAGTGTTATCAGAACTAGATTTAATCATGTAATCATAGGAGGAATGATTGCTGGTTTTGGTGGCGCGTGGTTTACTCTTGGTAGTGTTGGAAGATTTGATGAAGGAATGACTGGAGGTAGGGGTTTTATCGGACTAGCTGCTATGATTTTTGGACGTTGGCACCCAATTGGAGCACTATTCGCTGCACTTGTCTTTGGCTTTGCAGATTCACTTCAGCAAAAATTAGCTATATTAAGAACTCCTATACCAAGTGAGTTTTTAGCCATGGCACCTTATTTGGTAACAATTATTGTAGTAGCTGGAATAGTTGGAAATGCGAAACCACCTCAGGCAATAGGTAAAGCTTATGTTAAGGAAAACTAATGTCTGCAAAATTAAAAGTTAAAGATATTAAAAAAAATTTTGGTATTAATGTAGTAAAAGCAGGATTCATTCTTGGATCAGGCTTAAGTAATGCAATACCTTTAAAAGACAAGATTATTATTGATTACAATGATATAGATGGTTTTAATATTCCATCTGTGACGGGCCATTCTGGAAAACTAGTTATAGGTACCATAAAGAAAAAATCTTTCGCTATCTTAAGTGGTAGAACACATTTCTATGAAAATGGAAAAGCTGATACAATGAGAACTCCTATAAAGATTCTTAAAGATTTAGGAGTTGAAAAACTTGTTCTCACAAATGCAGCAGGATCACTAAGAAGTAATATACCAACTGGTTCAATAATGATCATAAAAGATCATATAAATTTTTCAGGGGTAAACCCACTTATAGGCGAAAATTCAGAAGAACGTTTTGTAAATTTAACTTCAGCTTATGATAAAGATATTAATAACATGATTTTAGAATCAGGAAATGAAAATAATATAAAAATAAAGGAAGGAGTTTATGCCTGGTTTTCAGGACCATCTTTTGAAACACCAGCAGAAATTAAAGCTATACAATATTTAGGAGCTGATGTAGTTGGAATGTCAACTGTTCCTGAAGTAATTTTAGCTAGATACTTTAAAATAAAAGTTGCAGGCATATCAGTAATTACCAATATGGCTGCAGGGCTTAGTAATGAAAACATAAGTCATGAACAAACTAAGGAAATAGCCAAATTAAGCGAAAAAAAACTTTCAAATATTATAATATCTTTGTTGCGAAAAATATAATAAAGGCGTAATTGATTTTTGATATATTTTGATAAATCTATTTATCCAGGTTTAAATAATGCAAATTTACCTACCCATTGCAGAAATTTCAGTAAACATTTTCTTACTAATAGGATTAGGTGGTATTGTTGGAATACTCTCAGGCATGTTTGGAGTAGGTGGTGGCTTCTTGATGACACCTCTTTTATTCTTCATTGGGATCCCTCCGGCTATCGCTGTTGCAAGCGAAGCTAACCAAATACTTGGTGCATCTTTCTCTGGAGCTATAGCGCATTTTAGAAGGAAAAATGTTGATTTAAAAATGGGCTTTCTTTTGATTTTAGGAGGAGTATTAGGCTCTATTTTCGGAGTTGAAATATTTAGAATTTTTAAAGGTATGGGACAGTTAGAACTGATTATAAAACTTTGTTACGTTATTTTTCTTGGAGTAATAGGAATAATAATGTTTTTTGAAAGTTTAAAAACTCTTAGCTATAAATCAAGAAATATAAAAATAAGAAAAACGCGTCATCACTCCTGGGTACAAGGTCTCCCTCTCAAAATGCGTTTTCGGGCGTCTAATTTATATATTAGTTCCATACCAGCCGTGCTCATAGGTTTTTTTGTAGGTATTTTAGCGTCAATAATGGGGATAGGTGGAGGATTCATAATTGTACCTGCTATGATTTATATTTTAGGAATGCCAACTAAAGTTGTAGTCGGAACTTCATTATTTCAAATAATTTTTGTGACAGGTGTAACAACATATTTGCATGCAGTAAAAAATTTCAGTGTTGATATTGTATTGTCCTTTTTACTTTTAGTTGGTGGAGTAATTGGAGCTCAATTAGGAGTTAGAATAGGCATAAGATTAAAAGCAGAGCAACTAAGAATATTGTTAGCTATACTGGTGTTATCTATGTGTTTAAAAATAACGTTAGAATTTTTTATAACTCCTTTAGAATTTTATAGTCTTGTGAGGGATATATAAAATGAAGCTATTTTATAAATTAGTAATAATGATATTTATTTATAATTTATCTTCTATTTCTGCTAGAAGTGCAGAAGTTCCCCCAAGTCTTGTTACAGATTTAAGTAAAAAGGTAATTTCTATTAATGTGAGTTTTTCAGGCAGTAAGTTTCATATTTTCGGTGCAATTAAGAAATATGCTTCTCAGATTTCGCCAATTGATCAACCTCCTTTTGACATTATAATTGAAGTAATTGGTCCACCAGTAGAAATGAATATATTCAAAAAAGAAAAAAAATATGGTTTTTGGATAAATAAAAAAATTCAAACTTTAAACAGTATGCCAAGTTTTTATTCTATCTCAGGAACCAAGTCTCTAAAGGATTTATTACCGATAAAAACCCAAAGATCTAACGAAATAGGTATTTCTGAACATATAAATTTATCAGACGGTAAATTAAAAAAGGAATTCATTGATCATATTATATCAAATGGAAAAGCCAAAAAACAATATAATCTAAATAATACACCCATTACATTATTAGAAAATACCCTTTTTTCAAATGAAATTGATTTTCCAACCAACCTATATGAAGGAAATTATAAAGTTAAAATACATTTAATTCGATTTGAAGAAGTTTTAGCTACAAAGCAAGATATTATTTATGTTAAAAAAATTGGTGTGCAAAATTGGATTAACTATTTGGCCTATCAAGAACCGAAATTGTATGGTATAGCCTGTATAATAATAGCTATAAGTTTTGGTTTTGGAGCTTCACTGGTTTTCAGAAAAAAAGTTTAAAAGTATCATCTAATTAAATAGCTGACATTATCACTACTTATTTCTACTATTCTTCTCAACCATCATTTTTTTTATTTCTGCTATGGCTTTTGCAGGATTTAAATTTTTTGGACATGTTCTAGCACAATTCATTATTGTATGGCACCTATATAACTTAAAAGAATCCTCTAACTCATTTAATCTTTCATCTCTTGTTTCGTCCCGACTATCTACTAACCACCTGTAAGCATGCAAAAGGGCTGCAGGTCCAAGATACTTATCACTATTCCACCAATAGCTTGGACAAGAAGTAGAACAGCAAGCACACATTACACACTCGTATAAGTCGTCTAATTTTTTTCGTTGATCTACAGATTGCTTCCACTCGTCTTCTGGAGTTTCTGTCTTTGTTTCTAACCAAGGCATTATACTTGCGTGTTGTTTATAAAAATTAGTTAAATCAGGAACTAAATCTTTAATAACTGGCATGTGGGGTAATGGATAAATTCTCACGTCACCTTTAACTTCATTTAAACCACGCGTACAAGCTAATGTGTTTACACCATCAATATTCATAGCACACGAACCACAAATACCTTCCCTACACGACCTACGAAAAGTAAGTGTTGGATCAATTTCTTCTTTTATATAAATAAGAGCATCCAAAACCATAGGACCACTATCATTTGAATCTATGTAATAAGTATCAACTCTTGGATTACTTTGATCATCTGGATTATATCTGTATATCTTAAATTTTCTCAATTTTTTTGAGGAACTCTTTTTTTTATCCCAAACTACTCCATCTGAAGATATCCTTGAATTTTTTGGAAGTCTTAATTCAACCATTTTTTTTCCTTATTATATAATTTTATTTATAAACTAAACGACATTAAGCATTGCTTATATACTTCATTTGGATCTCTACCCGCAATATAGTCACTACTCATAGTTATACCAATTTGATACTTAGGACCTTCACTACCCGTAGCCAAAGATAAATTTGTAGTGGGTTTTGTAGCTTCAATTTTTTTCTTATGACAAATACTTTCAATTTGTTTTTGTGTTAAAGGGATAGGTTCACTTGTAGCACAACCAATCAAAAAACAAAAACTTAGAGTGGTTAATAATTTAACTAAATTGGCCATTTATACTAATAAACCCTGGCCTTTGGAGCAATTTTATTGGTATTGATACCACCTTTAGATTCCATTGTTAAAGGTTTAGTATGAACTTTTCTATATTTTAGTGAAACTTTATTTTTTTGATTAACAGATGCCAGGGTATGTTTTCTCCATTTCATATCATCTCTATCAGGGTAATCCTCATGAGCATGTGCCCCACGACTTTCTTGCCTAGCTTCAGCTGAAAAAATAGTTGTTAGTGCATTGGGCATAAGGTTTGTTAATTCTAAAGTTTCCATTAAATCGGAATTCCAAATCAATGACCTATCTTTCACTGATAAATCTTCCAAACCAGAAGAAACAGCCTCCATTTTTTTGCACCCTTCAGCCAAAGTTTCTTTAGATCGAAAAACTGCTGCATCTTCCTGCATAACTCTTTGCATATTTTTTCTTAATTCTGCAGTTGATGTATTTCCCTTAGCATGACGTAATTTATCAAATCTTTCCATTGCCTGATCACAAGAATTAAAATTTAAAGGTCGATTAGAACTTTCTTTATTCACAACTTCTTTTGCTCTTATAGCTGCAGCTCTGCCAAAAACCACTAAATCTATCAGACTATTAGATCCTAACCTATTTGCTCCATGCACTGATGCACATCCTGCCTCACCAACGGCCATTAATCCAGGCTGAACTAAATCTTCATCTTCTTTACTAGGATTTAAAACTTCACCCCAATAATTGGTCGGGATTCCTCCCATATTATAATGAACTGTAGGTAATACAGGAATAGGCTCTTTAGTTAGATCAACTCCTGCAAAAATTTTCGCACTTTCTGAAATTCCAGGTAATCGCTCTGCTAAAGTTTTTTCTGGCAAATGATCCAAGTGTAAATGTATATGATCTCCTCTTTCACCTACACCTCGACCTTCCCTAATTTCAATAGTCATGCATCTGGAGACAACATCTCTGCTAGCCAAATCTTTGTAAGTTGGAGCATATCTTTCCATAAATCTTTCTCCATCCGAGTTTGTGAGGTAGCCTCCTTCACCTCTTGCTCCTTCTGTAATCAAACATCCAGCACCATAAATACCTGTTGGATGGAATTGTACGAATTCCATATCTTGCAAGGGTAAGTTTTGTCTCGCAATCATACCATTACCATCCCCAGTGCAAGTATGAGCTGAAGTTGCAGAAAAATATGCTCTACCATAACCACCAGTAGCAAGAACTACCATTTTAGCATTAAACCTATGAATGGTACCATCATCCAATTTCCAGGCTATTATACCCTGACATTCTCCATCATCAGTCATAATTAAATCAATGGCAAAATACTCAATAAAAAACTCTGCGTTATTTTTTAATGATTGACCATATAAAGTATGCAAAATAGCATGACCTGTTCTATCCGCTGCAGCACATGTTCTTTGAACTGGTGGACCTTCACCAAATTCAGTTGTGTGTCCCCCAAAAGGTCTTTGATAAATTTTACCTTCTTCTGTTCTGGAAAAAGGTACTCCATAATGCTCTAATTCATAAACTGCTTTTGGGGCTTCTCGAGCTAAATATTCCATTGCATCAACGTCACCTAACCAATCTGAACCTTTTACAGTATCGTACATGTGCCAATGCCAGTGATCTGGTCCCATATTTGATAGAGATGCAGCAATACCTCCCTGTGCAGCTACGGTATGACTTCTAGTTGGAAAAACCTTGCTTATACAAGCAGTTTTGAAACCTTGTTCTGCCATTCCTAAAGTAGCTCTTAATCCAGAGCCTCCTGCCCCAACTACTACTACATCGTAAGTATGATCAACATATTCATATGAATTCATTAGTTACTCCTAAATTCAAAACCGATACAAAAAAATAAAAGCTAACGTTATTATTAAAGTTAGAAACCAACATAAAATTTTTAATGTTTTTAATGTAGAATTCCTAAGATTTGTCTCATGGATATAATCTTCTAAGACAACTTCAATACCTTGATAAAAATGCCAAATGCTAATCGTAATAAATAAAAAAGCAACACATAAATGAAATGGATTTTTATAATTTGATATAACATCGTCATATGAAAGAGTAGAAACATTTAAGAAATTGTAAAAAAATAATAATGTCAAAGGTATGAGTAAGATTGAAGATACTCTTTGTTTTATCCAATGCCTAGTGCTAGCTATATTCTGACCCATTTTCGTACTCCAAAATAAATTCAAATTAAAAGGCTTGTTAAAACAAAAATAAATGTCAAAGCTAAAATTGAATAAGAACTTAATTCCACCCATTTAAGGTTAAAGCCATAACCCATATCCCAAAATAAGTGTCTAATCCCAGCAAAAAAATGGTACCAAATACCACAAAGTGAAAAAAACATAATTAATTTGCCAACAACAGAATTAAAGTAAGTTGAAAAAACTATAAATATCTTTTCACCAAAAATTAGTGATATAAAAAATCCTATTAATATTAAAAGGGTTATAGATAAGGCTATCCCAGTAATTCTATGCAGTATAGAAAGTACAGAGTTTAATTGGGGCCTATATATAGTTAAGTGAGGTGATAAAGGACGATTTTGCATATGTTTAGACATTTTGTATTAATTTCCTTTGATCTAATAGTTGAATAGAATAAATGCAATGTGATTAATTGTCACCAAAGAACTTTAAAAATCTTGAATACTGATTTTTTAAGTTAATATTACAATTAATTTATTATTTTTAGATCAAAATTTTTTTATCTTTACTACAATCATCTCTTGTTTATTAGTATAACTAAAACTAGTTAGCTTTTTTGATTCTATACCAAAATTCATTAATTCATATTGATTGGGCTCCACTTAAATAATTTAAATATAAATCACCATAATAGGAAAAAAAAATGAAAAGAAATAAAATTGCATTGATTGGTTCAGGTCAGATTGGAGGTACATTAGCTCATCTAGTAGGACTAAAAGAATTGGGAGATATTGTTTTATTTGATATAGCTGATGGAATACCTCAGGGTAAGGCACTAGATATTGCTGAAAGCTCTCCAATAAGTACCTTTGATACTAATATAATTGGAACTAGTTCTTACGAAGATATTAAAGATGCAGATGTTTGTATTGTAACAGCTGGAGTACCACGCAAACCGGGAATGAGTAGAGATGATTTACTTAGTATTAATCTAAGAGTAATGAAATCTGTTGGTGATGGTATCAAAAAATATGCTCCTAATTCTTTTGTTATCTGCATCACAAATCCCTTAGATGCAATGGTTTGGGCTTTACAAAAATATTCAGGATTATCACCAGAAAATGTTGTAGGGATGGCAGGCGTTTTAGATAGTGGAAGATTTGCATATTTTCTTGCTGAGGAGTTTAATGTATCAGTCAAAGATGTTCAAACTTTTGTACTAGGTGGTCATGGAGATACAATGGTGCCTTTAGTTAGGTATTCTACAGTTGGAGGCATTCCAATTCCTGACTTGGTTAAAATGGGATGGTCTTCCCAAAAGAAAATAGATCAAATCGTACAAAGAACTAGAGATGGAGGCGCAGAAATTGTAGCATTATTAAAAACTGGTTCTGCTTTTTATGCACCTGCTGCCTCAGCAATAAACATGGCGGACTCGTACTTGAGAGATCAAAAAAGAATTATACCATGTGCAGCAAATCTCAGTGGAGAATATGGATTTAAGGATATTTATGTTGGTGTTCCTACAATTATTGGTAATAAAGGTGTAGAGAAAATAATTGAAATAAATCTAAATGAAATAGAGAAACTAAATTTTTCTAAATCTATAGAGTCTGTGAAAAATCTGATTGATGCCTGTAAAAAAATTGATCAGGACCTTTAAGGAAAAATTGTTTTTTATTTTGTGATCACGTTTAATTTATTGTGATCACAAATTTAAAACTTTTGATACTTTTATCTCTTTTTTTAAAAAAACTACTTCAAAATACAGTCAATGACTGCAAATATTGGGTTATTTAGATTTAACAATAAATTTACTAATCTTTAGGTGAGAAAATGAATATCCATGAATATCAAGCAAAACAATTTTTGAGAGAATATGGAATTCCAGTTTTAGATGGAAGAATTATTTATAAGGCAGAAGAGGCCAAGACGGCAGCGGGGGAATTGGATGGACCATTATGGGTTATTAAGGCTCAAATACATGCAGGCGGAAGAGGAAAAGGTAAGTTTATTGAAGAAAGTGCTGGAGTTGAAGGTGGAGTTAGACTTGCAAAATCAGCATCAGAAGCTGCAGAACAGGCACAAAAAATGCTTGGTAGAACTTTAGTAACCAAACAAACTGGGCAATCTGGAAAAGAAGTTAGAAGAATATATATCGAAGATGGTTGCCAAATAGCTAAAGAATTTTATTTAGCTGTATTGATCGATAGGACAACTTCTAGAATAGCTTTTGTAGCTTCTAAAGAAGGTGGCATGGATATTGAAGAAGTTGCCGCCAAAACTCCGGAAAGAATAATCAAATTTACGGTTGATCCAGCTTCAGGACTATCTAGTTTTCATGGTAGAAGAGTTGCATTTGCACTAGGTTTAAAGGGAAAACAAATCAAACAATGTGTACATTTAGTTCAAACTTTATTCAAATTATTTAATGAAAAAGATTGTGAGATGTTAGAAATAAATCCACTAATTCTCACTCAAGACGAAAAATTACTCTGTTTAGATTGCAAAATGGGTTTTGATAGTAATGCAATGTATCGACAACCTTCTGTACTTGCATTTCATGATGAAACTGAAGAAGATCCAAAAGAACTGGCTGCTTCTAAATTTGACCTCAATTATATTGCCCTAGATGGTGAAATTGGCTGTATGGTTAATGGAGCAGGACTAGCAATGGCCACAATGGATATAATTAAATTATTCGGTTCTGAACCAGCAAATTTTTTGGATGTAGGCGGAGGTGCTACTAAAGAGAAAGTAACTGAAGCTTTTAAAATTATAACCTCCGATAAAAATGTTAAAGGAATTTTAGTGAATATTTTTGGAGGGATAATGAGATGCGATGTTATTGCAGAAGGGGTTGTTGAGGCTGTCAAAAATGTTGGTCTTTCAGTTCCTTTAGTCGTCAGACTCGAGGGTACAAATGTAGAAAAAGGTAAAGATATAATAAATAAAAGTGGGTTAAATGTAATTGCTGCAGATAATCTTTCTGATGCTGCAAAAAAAATTGTTTCAGCAGTGAAAGGTAATTAAAATGTCAATATTTATAGATAAAAATACAAAAGTAATTTGCCAAGGTTTCACTGGTTCACAAGGAACTTTTCACTCTCAGCAAGCTATCGATTATGGTACTAATATGGTGGGTGGTGTTACACCTGGTAAAGGTGGAGAAAAACATTTAGGGTTACCTGTTTTTGATACAGTTTATGATGCAAAATTTAAAACCAAAGCCAATGCCACAGTGATTTATGTACCTCCACCATTTGCCGCAGATGCAATACTTGAAGCTATAGACTCTGAAATAGAAACAATTGTGTGTATTACTGAAGGTATACCAGTTATAGATATGGTAAGAGTAAAGAGAGCTTTACATGGTTCAAAATCACGTTTGATAGGGCCAAACTGTCCAGGTGTAATTACTCCTGAAGAGTGCAAAATAGGGATTATGCCAGGACACATTCACAAAAAAGGAAGTGTAGGGGTAGTTTCAAGATCTGGAACACTTACTTATGAAGCAGTTGCTCAAACTACAGAAATAGGATTGGGTCAATCCACATGCGTTGGAATAGGAGGTGATCCTGTTAAAGGAACAGAGCATATTGATGTTCTTGAATTATTTTTATCTGATAATGAAACTAAAAGCATTGTATTAATTGGAGAAATTGGAGGAACTGCAGAAGAGGAAGCAGCTCAATTTATTAAAGATGAAAGAAAAAAAGGTAGATCAAAACCTATCGCAGGATTTATTGCAGGAATTACTGCCCCCCCTGGCAGAAGAATGGGTCATGCGGGTGCAATAGTTGCTGGTGGCAAGGGCGGAGCTTCAGATAAAATTGAAGCCATGCGATCTGCAGGAATTATTGTTACAGAAAGTCCTGGAGAACTTGGAACAGCAGTAAGTACTGCAATTAAAAATTTTAAATAATCGAGACGATAAAAATAGGTAAAAGATGAGTAAAGCTACCGATAATTTGACAGAAATAGTAAATAGCTTAGATATAAATAGTCTACAAAATTTAGAACAGATGTATGATACATTTATATCTAACCCCCAAATATTAAATGAAAAATGGATTACCATTTTCAAAAATCTTTCTCACGAAATTCCTAGTTCTAAAGATGAAATAAAAATAAAACCTTCATGGTTCAGACGAGATTGGCCTCCAACTAATGTTACTGAAGAAATAGCAGCATTTGATGGACAGTGGGGCGAGTGCAGTAATCTTGATGAGAATAAAAAAATTAATAATATAGTTACTAAGCCACAAAAATTTGATATCAAAACGTCAGTACTAGATAGTATAAGGGCATTAATGTTTATTCGTGCTTATAGGGTAAGAGGACATTTGGCTGCAAATCTAGATCCACTTAGTTCAACTGAAACAAAAACATTAGACCCTGCATTAGATCCTAAAACATATGGATTTAATTCAGAAGATATGAATAGACAGATTTACTTAGATAAAGTTTTAGGTCTTGAAGAAGCATCGATGAATCAAATATCACAAATTGTAAAGAAAACTTACTGCGGTACTTTTGCACTTCAATATATGCATATTTCTAATGCTGAAGAATCTGCTTGGTTAAAGGAAAGAATTGAAGGATTGGGTAAAGAAATAGAATTTACTCAAAAAGGTAGAAAAGCAATTCTTAATAAGCTTATAGAAGCAGAAGGATTTGAAAAGTTTTTGCATATTAAATATATGGGAACCAAAAGATTTGGATTAGACGGTGGAGAAGCAGTAATACCGGCAATGGAGCAAATCATTAAAAGAGGCGGTAATCTTGGCGTAAAAGAAATAATTATTGGGATGCCTCACAGAGGACGTTTATCAATTCTAGCAAATGTAATGGGGAAACCATACAGAGCAATTTTTAATGAATTTCAAGGTGGTAGTTACAAACCAGAGGAAGTTGAAGGATCTGGTGATGTAAAATATCACCTTGGAGCATCATCTGACAGAGAATTTGATGGAAACAAAATTCACTTGTCTTTAACAGCTAATCCAAGTCACTTAGAAGCTGTAAACCCTGTAGTTTTAGGAAAAGTAAGAGCAAAACAAAATCAGCTTAACGATAGCAATAGAGTACAAGTTTTACCTGTTTTACTACATGGTGATGCTGCATTTGCTGGACAAGGTATCATTTCAGAATGCTTTGGACTATCAGGATTAAAAGGACATAAAACTGGTGGTACTATACACATAATTGTTAATAATCAAATTGGGTTTACAACTGCACCACATAATTCAAGATCTTCTCCATATCCAACTGACATAGCATTAATGGTAGAGGCTCCAATTTTTCATGTAAATGGTGATGATCCAGAAGCTGTAGTTCATGCAGCAAAAGTAGCGACGGAATTTCGACAAAAATTTCATAAAGATGTTGTTATCGACGTATTTTGCTACAGAAGATTTGGACATAATGAAGGTGATGAACCGATGTTCACGCAACCAAAGATGTATGCAAAAATAAAAAAGCATAAAACTACTTTACAGCAGTACTCAGAGAAACTTATTATGGAAGGCTTAGTACCAGAAGGTGAAATAGAAGACTTAAAAATAAATTTTCAAAAATTTCTTTCTGAAGAATTTGAAAATTCAAAAAGTTATAAACCTAATAAAGCCGATTGGTTAGATGGCAAATGGTCTGGACTAGGACAATATACAAAAGAGGCTGTAATAAAAGATGGCCAATATCAAAGGGGCAAAACTTCTATTTCAATTCAAAAATTTAATGAAATTGGGAAAGCGTTAACTAAAATTCCAAATGAAATTAATGCTCACAAAACAGTGAAAAGAATGCTTGATAATAAGCAAAAGCAACTAACCTCAGGTAAAAATATTGACTGGGCTACAGCTGAAGCTCTAGCTTTCGGATCACTATTGGTGGAAGGTTATCCTGTTCGATTATCTGGTCAAGACTGTACAAGGGGTACTTTTAGCCATAGACATAGTGCTGTTATTGATCAATTAACAGAAGAGCGATACTATCCTTTAAATAACATTTCAAAAAATCAAAAACACTATGAAGTTATAGACTCTATGCTATCTGAATATGCTGTTTTAGGCTATGAGTATGGTTATTCCCTAGCAGAACCAAATTCATTAACAATTTGGGAAGCCCAATTTGGTGATTTTTCCAATGGAGCACAAATAATGATTGATCAATTCATATCATCTGGTGAAAAAAAATGGTTGAGAATGTCAGGATTGGTAATGCTTCTCCCTCATGGTTATGAGGGGCAGGGTCCTGAACACTCATCAGCACGGTTAGAAAGATTTTTACAAGCATGTGCTGAAGATAACTGGATAATAGCTAATTGCACAACACCATCAAATTATTTCCATATTTTAAGAAGGCAATTGTATAGGAGCTTTAGAAAGCCCTTAGTTATAATGAGTCCAAAATCTTTGCTTAGAAATAAACGCGCTGTATCTAGTAAGAAGGATTTTGTAAACGGTTCTACTTTTCATAGGGTTCTTTGGGATGACGCTGAAAAAGGGAATTCAATAACAAAGTTACAGAAAGACTCAAAAATTAAAAGAGTGATTATTTGCTCGGGTAAAATCTATTTTGATCTCTTAAATGAAAGAGAACAAAGGGAAATTTCTGATATATACTTATTAAGACTTGAACAATTCTATCCGTTCCCAGCATTATCATTTATCAAAGAATTAAGTAGATTTAAAGATGCAGAATTTGTGTGGTGCCAAGAAGAACCCAAAAATCAGGGGGGCTGGTCTTTTGTTGAACCTAATTTGGAATGGTCCTTAAATAGAGTTAAGGCCAAATATAAAAGAGCGAGATATATTGGAAGAGCTGCAGCTGCTTCACCTGCAACTGGTTTAGCTACTCAGCATAAAAAACAACAAGAAATGATAATTAATGAAGCACTTACTATTGATTGAGGTAAAAAATGACTGAAATACGTGTACCTACCCTAGGAGAAAGTGTAACTGAAGCAACTGTTGCAACATGGTTTAAAAAGCCCGGTGATTCAGTAGCTATCGATGAAATGTTATGCGAATTAGAAACTGATAAAGTAACAGTTGAAGTACCTTCAACTGTTTCGGGAATACTTTCAGAAATAGTTGCCCATGAAGGTGAAACTGTTGGACTTGATGCAATACTAGGAATAATTTCGGAAGGTGATACTCAACCAACTGAAAATAATAATAATGATCAAAAAATATCTTCTATATCCAATGACAAAATACAAATAAGTAATGATACTAAAGATTTTGAGAATGCTCCTTCCGCAAAAAAACTTATGAATGAAAATAAAATCAATGAGAAGAATGTTGTGGGTACAGGAAGAGATGGAAGAGTTATGAAAGAAGACGTACTAGCTGTTTTAAACTCTGAAAGTAGTACAAATAGTTCAGAAAACCAATTAACTGATCAAATACAAGAAGATGAGGTTGATACGTCTAAGCACCAAGAACGAATTAAAATGTCTAGATTACGTATGACAATAGCTAAACGTTTGAAAGAAGCTCAAAATACTGCCGCAATGCTAACGACCTATAATGAAGTTGATATGTCAAGTGTAATGAAAATTAGAAGTAAATTTAAAGAAGTTTTTGAAAAAAAACATAATGTAAAGTTAGGTTTTATGTCTTTCTTTGTTAAAGCATGTTGCCATGCACTAAACGAAGTTCCAGAAGTTAATGCTCAAATAGATGAGGATCACTTAGTTTTTAATCGATTTGTAAATATGGGCGTTGCAGTTGGAACACCTACTGGTCTAGTAGTCCCAGTTATAAAGAATGCTGATAAAATGAGTTTTGCAGAGGTAGAGAAATCAATTAGTAATTTAGGAAAAAAAGCAAGAGATGGAAAACTTTCAATGGATGACATGAAAGGTGGTACTTTTACTATATCTAACGGAGGTGTCTATGGATCCCTAATGTCTTCACCAATTTTAAACTATCCACAATCTGGAATTCTTGGAATGCATAAAATTCAAGAAAGACCAATTGCAATAGATGGTAATGTTGTTATTAAACCTATGATGTATTTAGCACTTAGTTATGATCATAGAATAGTTGATGGGAAGGGAGCGGTTACTTTTTTAGTAAGGGTTAAAGAAATGCTCGAAGACCCACATCGTTTACTTATGGATGTTTAGGAGAGGATAAAAAATGTCAGATTATGATGTTATAGTTGTCGGGTCGGGCCCAGGCGGATATGTATGTGCTATTAGGTGTGCTCAACTTGGTTTAAAAACAGCATGCATTGAGGGAAAAGATACTCTGGGTGGGACGTGTTTAAATATAGGATGCATTCCATCTAAAGCATTATTACATGCGTCAGAGCTTTTTGAAGAAAGTAATCATAACTTTTCCAAACTTGGTATAGAAACAGGAAAAATGAATGTTAACTGGAGTAAAATGCTTGAATATAAAAATGATATTGTAAATCAGAATACAAAAGGAATAGAGTTTCTTTTTAAAAAAAATAAGATAGATTTAATCAACGGATGGGCATCCATAAAAGAACCTGGTTTATTAATAGTAAATAATCAAAAATTTAAGTCTAAATCTATAATAATTGCAACAGGATCAGAACCTTCTCAATTAAAAGGAATAAAAGTTG
This sequence comes from uncultured Flavobacteriales bacterium, assembly GCA_913042175.1. Classification (GTDB taxonomy): domain Bacteria; phylum Bacteroidota; class Bacteroidia; order Flavobacteriales_D; family Parvicellaceae. Next base: position 2,974 of record CAJWIX010000031.1, on the reverse strand, counting down.
ATGAGAAAACTATCGTCTCTTCAACAGGAGCTTTGTCTCTAACAAAGATACCAAAAAAATTAATAATAGTTGGAGCTGGTGTTATAGGATTAGAACTTGGTTCAGTATATTCAAGATTAGGTACAGATGTGACAGTTTTAGAGTACTTAGAAGAAATTACCCCTGGTCTCGATAAAGAAACAGCAAAAATGTTTAGAAGAATTTTAAGTAAGCAAGGAATAAAATTTATCTTAGGAGCAGGTGTTCAAGCTACAAAAAAGTTAGGAGATCGTCTCATTGTCGAATATTCATTAAGAAATGATAAAAAAAGAGAGGAACTTGATACTGATATCATTTTGGTTGCAACAGGAAGAAAACCTTTTACTGATGGACTTAATCTTAAAAAAGTAGGAATTGAATTAAATCAATTTGGTCAAATTTTGACTGATGAAAATTTAAAGACAAATATCGATGGAATATACGCAATAGGTGATGTAACAAGTGGACCAATGCTTGCTCATAAAGCAGAAGATGAAGGAATAGCGCTTGCAGAAATGCTTGCTGGTCAATCGGGGCATGTAAATTATGATATTATTCCTTCAGTTATATATACATCTCCTGAGGTAGCAAGCGTAGGTAAAACAGAGGAACAACTAAAAAAAGAAAATAAGAGTTATAACGTTGGAAAATTTTCATTTATGGGAAATGGACGTGCAAAAGCTTGTCTTTCAGCAGACGGTTATGCAAAAATTTTATCGGACAAAACTACAGATAGAATTTTAGGAGGTCATATAATAGGTCCATCTGCTGGGGATTTAATACATGAGATTTGTGTGGCAATGGAATTTGGGGCAAGTGCTGAAGACTTGGCTAGAACTTGTCATGCACATCCTACTTTTTCCGAAGCAGTAAGAGAAGCAGCTTTGGCTTGTGGCGACGGAGCTATACATTCATAATTTTATTTAAACCTCTAGTAGCATTCTTAAACCATTAGTAACATCGGCCCTAACAGCTAGCTTTAAGCCTGGTTCATCACCTGCTCTTAGTGTTGATAATATTTTTCTATGATGATTAGGTGCCTGGCTCTTAGATGTATCATCATAAAGAGCCCTCATAGTTGGAATATATTGCAACCATATTGTTTCAACTAATGCTAAAGTGCTTGGTGCTTGAGCTCTTAAATATAATGTACGATGAAATTCAAGGTTGCTTTTAACATATCCAACAGCGTCCTTTTTAACTATCATTTCTTCTATTTTACTATTTATCAAAACTAATCTATCGATAAGAGCATCATGAACCCTTGGTAGCGACTTTGAAGCTAACTCAGGTTCTAAAATTGCTCTCAAACTGGCAAGTTCTTCAATTCTTTCATTTGTTAGAATGGGAGTAGAAATTCGACCTGAAGAAGAAATTTGTAGCGCTCCTTCTGCTACTAATTTTCTAATTGCTTCACGAACAGGCATTACCGAAACCCTAAATTTTTTAGCTAAAGATCTTAAAGTTAAAACTTGTCCAGGATTTAAACAACCACCAAGAATTTCTGATCTTAGACTTCTGTATATTACTTCATGCGTAGGTAATGTTACATCACTAGTATTAATTTCTCTATTCATGTCTATTTGTGATCACAAAAATTTTTAAATGTCAAATGAACATATTATTTTAGAATATATATTTTCTTATTTCGTGACCATTTTTGTTTAGCCACTCTCTGTCACTCATGTAACTAGGGTGTAATTCACCTACAAGTTTCCAAAAAAGATATCCATGATTCATATGGACTAAATGTGATAATTCATGAATTATCACATATTTATAAACAGATGGAGGAGCCATTATAAGACGCCAATTGAGCATTATTGATCCCTTAGAAGAACAAGACCCCCATCTCGATTTAGTATCCTTAAAACTTATTTTTTGAATTTTTTTTTTGAATAAATTCGATTTTTCAATAATAAATGGGGTCATTATTGACTTACAATATACAATAAGAAATTTTTGTACTGCATGGCCTACATTTATAATATTTTTAGGCAAACAAATTTTATTCGATTCAAGAAATCTTATTGTTGAAACATTATTATCTAAAACTATCTCATAATAATTTCCCTGAACTGGAAGCATTAAGCCTTTATCTACAACTTTTGGTACAACACATTTACTAAGTTGCTTTGATATCCAGCTACGATTTTTATTGAAAAAATTCATAATATCTAAATTAGGTAAATACAATGATGCATTAATGGAAATTTTACCAGTAACTCTGCAAACCTTTAAAGAAAGTCTACGAATCTTATTTTTTCTATTTATGTATGTATATCTATCAAACTCCGGACTGTAAAAAGTCATTATTTAACCATGTTTAAAAATTTATATAACGAGTTAGTAATCATAGCAAAACTCTACTTAGAAAAACAAATTAAATGTTTTTTTTTAGAAAATTTCATTTAAGTTTTTGACAACTTAACATAGTTATGGCAGATCATTGCAAACAACAATCAAAGGAAATTAAATGGCAAAAGAATCATGGGGAAAAAAGCGTACTTGTCCAAAATGTGATACTCGTTTTTATGATTTAAACAAAGATCCCTTACTATGTCCTAATTGCGGACATACTTTCAGCCTAGATTCTATAATGGAAGTATTCAAAAAATCTACAAAAGATACATCATCCAAAAAATCAACTGATGAAAAAAATTCTTCTGAAATTGAAGGGATTGAACCTGAAGATATTATTTTAGATGATGAATTAGAAGAAGAGGCTAACTCTAGTGTAGATTTAGAAGATAACTTACTAGAAGAAGAAGATGATGATTCAACCCCAATTGGTGTAATTCCAGATGTAACTAAAGAAGAAGATGAAAGTTGAACGAAATTATATAAAGTTAATTTTTATCTTTTTATTTAATTTTTTTTGATTAATATTATTCCAAAGTCTGGGGCCATAGCTCAGCTGGGAGAGCGCTTGCATGGCATGCAAGAGGTCAGGGGT
>CAJWIX010000030.1 GCA_913042175.1 uncultured Flavobacteriales bacterium | reverse complement strand
ATCTTGCCACCCCGACTAATAAAAAGCCTTTTTGCAACAGCATTGAGGCTTTTTTTATTTTGCAAGATGAGAACTTGTTTGACCTGAAACTCGAAGAGTTGAAAGCAGCGAACAACAGAGTTGGAGCTCATCTTGCCACCCCGACTAATAAAAAGCCTTTTTGCAACAGCATTGAGGCTTTTTTATTAAAACAAACCTAGTTGAGATTCTACAGGTTCTATCACATTTGGATTATTTCCCACATAAGATTTACCACTGAGTTTATTGACCTCATGAAATTTTAATGTTCTTTCAATTTCTCCTGAAACATTTTCTAAATGATTATGATCATTGTCATATAACCACTTTTCTTTATTATTCAAGTCAATAAATAGGGGAGATCGGGGTTCTTTAAGTTTGGGATTATTATGAATTTTTTTTAAAACATTGGATGCTTTTTTGGTAATAATAGAAAAAGTAGATAATACTTCCCCAGTTACAGTGTTTGTCCATTCACTGACAATAATTCCTAAACCAATAGGATAATCCTGGTAAATGTAATGAGGCGAATTTCTATTGTTTTCGTATTTAAATTCAAAAAAACCATCAACATGTAAAATTCCTCTATTCAATTGTGCATCCCTGAATGATGGTTTTTCATGTATTGTTTCAATTCTTGCATTTAGTGTTTTAGAACGGATATTTAACGCTTCGCTTTCGTTTTTTATCCAATGTGGTATCAATCCCCAATTTGAACTTGCAATGTTATTATTTATTTCAACACCTAATTTAGGGTGTGCAAAACCAGAAACATGATAATAGTCCTTAAACTGAGGGGTATCATTGTTGTTTTTGGATTGGGTAGAGGCTGTTGAACTAATATGAAAACACATTTTGTAAAATCTTACTAAATTTATACAAATATTATGGCCTTGAAAAAACTAATTTATTTATCGCTATTTCTTCTTCTGGTTGATTTTACTTATGCACAAAAGGTTTTTTCTGTAGATTATGAATCTAGGGCAGATGTCAAAGTTTTTGTTGTAGATTATGAGTCTAGGGCAGATTTATTGGTATATAAGGTTGACTATGAGTCCAGAACAGGGAAAAATGATGGAAAATGGTTTTTCGTTGATTACGAAAGTAGGGCAGACAAAAAAATATTCTTTGTTGATTATGAAAGTAGGGCAGACCTAAAGATTTTTTTCGTTGATTATGAGAGTAGAGCAGGTTGGAAAAGTTCTTCTAAAAAGCACTTACTTTATTAATGAAAAATAGTATACCTAAAAAGGGTTATTCGGAGAAAGAAATATTCAATCATTTTGATTCATTTCAGCAAGTAGATACCGATTGGAAATCTGGTAAAACATTTGGTGCAGTTTACTATCCAGGAGATAATTATGCAAAAGTTATTTCCAAATCGTATTCAAAATTTATACATGAAAATGCATTTGATCCTCAATTGTTCAAGAGTATATTATCTATGGAGAAAGAGGTCGTTGAACAGGTTAGTAATTTAGTATCTCCAGGAACCAAGTTGTATGGATCTCTAACAAGTGGAGGGACTGAAAGTATTTTTCTTTCACTTCTTTCAGCTAGAGATTGGTCTAAAGAAAAAAAAGGAATAGATAACCCTGAAGTTATATTATCCTCTACAGCACATCCTGCTTTTCTTAAGGCATTAAGGTTTCTTAAAATTAAGCCAGTTGTTATTGACTTGGATAGTGATCTAACCTTCGATGTAAAAAAAGTTGAAACTAAAATCAATTCAAATACTATAGTGCTGATTGGTTCAGCTCCGGCTTATCCCTATGGAGTGATTGATCCAATCGAAAAATTATCTGAATTAGCTTTAAAATATAATTTGTTATTGCATGTTGATGCGTGTATAGGAGGTTTTTTCTTGTCTTATTTAAAAAGGCTTAATTACTCTATTCCATCATTTAATTTTGATCTGAAGGGTGTTACTTCTTTATCAGTTGACCTTCATAAGTATGCATATGCTCCTAAAGGTTCTTCCATATTGTTATATAGAGATGCAGAATTAAGGCTTTCTCAATATTCAGTATATTCTAATTGGCAAGGTGGTATTTATGCATCTACTTCATTCATGGGGACCAAGCCAGGTGGAGTAGTTGCATCTACATGGGCTGCTCTAAATCATATAGGTGAAGATGGTTATATTGATTTGACTAAAAAGACTATGAATGCAGTTGGTAAAATTGTAGACTACATCAACAGTAACACTTATTTGGAACCAATTGGAAAGCCAGATATGAGTTTGTTAGCGTTTAAGGTTAAAGAAAATAAAACTTATCAGTTAGCAGATTTATTGAATGATAAAGGTTGGTACATAGGAAGACTTCAAAATCCTGAAGGAATCCATTTGGTTGTATCATGTATACATACTGATGAAGTTATTGAAGCTTTTTTAAAAGATATAGATTGGTCATTAGAAAAATTATTTTCACCCAATTTTAGTAGTAACCTTCAGAAAGTTGGTGATGGGGTAATTAAAAAAGTGCTAAATCTACTTCCATTTAATCAACTTAAAAAAACACTGACCAACCAAGCAGAGAAAACTTCAAAAAAACCATCCAAGAAGAGAATTATTTATGATATCAAAGAGAATTTGAATTCTAATGAAAGTGATGATCTTTTCCGTTCAATAATGGAGCGTTTTTATTCTTAATCTTTTTTGAATAGCATAATGCTTTCTACGTGTGCAGTATGTGGAAATTGATCTACAAGACTAAATTTTGATAAAGAATAACCCATATTAGATAAAGTTTCAAGATCTCTTGCTTGGGTAGAAGGGTTACAACTTACATAAACTATAATATTGGCATTAAGTCTAATTACTTTTCTTAAAGATTTTGGGGATATACCTGCTCTTGGTGGATCTATTACAATAGTGTGAATTTTGTTTTCATATTCAGGGTTATTTAGCAAAAATTTACCAACATCTTGGCAAATAAAATCAACCTTTGAAAGTTTGTTTTTTTGAGCATTAATTTTAGCATTCTCAATTGCACTTTTTACAATGTCTACACCTATTACATTTGTATTTTCATGATGTTTTGCAATAAGTTGAGCAATAGTTCCAGTTCCACAAAACAAATCCATAATAAAACTTCCACTAGGAATATTTTCTTCTTTACTATATTCTACAACTTTTTTGTAAAGTTTCTCAGCACAGAGCGGATTAGTTTGAAAAAAGCTTTGCATGCTGATATCGAAATCTAATTGATTTATTTTTTCAGTTATGGTAGGTTCTCCAGTAATTAATTTAGAATTCCCTTTATCTAATTTTTCTCTGTCTGCAACATCATCGTTAATGGTGTGAATGAGCCCTTTAAATCTGTTTTTGAATAAATTTTTAAGAAAAACTCCAAATTCTTTTGCTTTAAAGTTTTTTAATCCTTGTGAGGAAGTGACTATATTAAATAATAATTGATCTGTAGAATAACTTTTCCTAACCACTAAATGTCTGAAAAAACCAATTTTCTTTGGTGGATGCCAGGCGGGTAAGTTAGATTCTTTTAAATGTTTTCTAATTAAATGAAGAGAGTTTTCTAATTCTTCATCAAACATACCACTATCCTTATCCAAGTTTTCAACCATCCACCACGTTCCTTTTCTTTTAAAACCAAGCGCAAATGCGTCATCCAGTACTTTTTCATTTTTCAAGTCATACTCAATGCAAGAAAATGAATATTCCATTTTATTTCTATAGTGAAAGGAGTTAGGAGAGGATATCCATTCATCAAAATAATTATCAATATCATCTTGCTTTCCAATGCGTTTAAAAACATCAATTGAAACTTGATATTTCATTTTTTTTTGCTCTTCTAGTGGAATATGTATGTACGGTGCACCAGAAATTCGTTGGTATGGTGTATTCATTTCAACTGAAGAAGGGGAAATGATTTCAGTAATATCAGCCTCTAAATAATTAGATTTTTTCTTTTTGACTACTGCATGAACTTTTTGACCAGGAATGGCATGGTTCACAAAAACGATTACTTGATTATCATTAAACTTTAAACTGCCAATTCCTTTTCCACCATAAGCATAGTCACTAATATTTATTTCAATAATATCTCCCTTTTTTATCATTTATTTAATCTTCAAGTTGCTTAAAAACGTCTTTAAATTCCACCCAAAAACTGTCAAATTTAATTAAGTTTTCTTCATAAAATTTAAATACAGATGCCCATGTACTTTTATCGAAAATATTTACATTTTCCTTTGTGATTTCTATCCTGGAACATGGTAGTTCAATGTCGTTTGTAGAATTTTCATTCCAATTCCATTTACCAGCCATGTTTTCAAAAGCTGTTTTTAATTGCATAAACTGCTCAAAAAACAAGCTCCTAATTTCTTCATCTTTATGTTGCAGTTCAATCATCACCTTAGCTATTTTATGATCTGCAAATAATCTCACATATATGTGTTTTACTTTAGTTGGATAATTAATCCATTTTATTTTTTTACCATGCGTAGACCTATGTTTACCCATGTATTTTCCAAAACTGGTATAGAACAACTGTTTAGTCTCTTTTATCTGATGCTTACTGTACATTTCTTAGTTATTCATATATTTTGGACAATAATATTTAATTAAAAACATAATCATATATTTGCCCCTTATTTATAATCATTCTATATAAGGTTGGTAAAGGAAATCATTATAGCAGATAGTTCAGAACTCATTCTAAGAGGACTAAAAAATATTTTTTCAGATATTCCAGGAAATAACATCCACCTTGCCATTGATACTTCTACCTTGGATAAATATATTTCTACAATTACTGATCCAACATTAATTATAGACTACACTTCAACTGGTTTTTCTTTAGAATACATAGTAAATATTAAATTTCAATATCCAAAGCTTAAAATTTTGGCCATTACACCATACACTAATGCACAAACAATAGTACAAGCTGTACAAGCAGGGGTAGAAAGTCATTTAAAAAAAGAGTGTTCTATTAAAGAAATTAAAGAAGCATATGATGCCACCTTAAGAGGAGAGAAATTCTTCTGTTGCGATATTGTGAATCAAATGAGGCATGAACAAATAGATATAAATAAAATTGCTTTTAAATCACTTGATCCTAACCCTATAAAATTGAGTGAAAGAGAATTGCAAATTATTCAATTCATAGCAGAAGGATATACCAATTCTCAAATTGCAGCCATTATCTATTTAAGTAACCATACTATAAATACACATCGTAAAAATATCATGAAAAAACTTGGTGTAAACAATACTGCAGGTATTGTGATGTATGCTGTAAAAACAGAAATGGTAAGACCAAATCAATTTAGCTTTAAACAATCATCAGAAAATAATGGATAAACAATTTTTAATTGCCTTTTCAATTACACTCTTAGCAGGTTTATCAACTGTTTTGGGTAGTCTGGTTGTATTTTTTAATCGTTCTAAAAAATTAGGGTGGTTATCTTTTAGTATGGCTTTTGCATCAGGTGTAATGTTATATGTAACGTTTGTAGAAATCATACCTAGTTCCTTAGAAACTTTCCTTAAAGACAATGGAAAAACTAATTTTTTTATTACTAACCATTACCTCAACTTAATTTTGTTTTTTCTTCTAGGATGTGGAGTAGCAGTTTTAATTGAAAAATTATTACCCGACCAAAAAATAAATAATCAAATAGGAAAAAGTTTTTCTACAAAGAAGAAAATTTATAGATCAGGTTTATTGATTGCTATTTCATTAGCCTTACATAATTTTCCAGAAGGAGTAATAACATTTATGGAATGCTATAACAATTTAATTTCTGGTTTAGCTATTGCATTAGCAATTGCTTTGCATAATATTCCAGAAGGTATGTCTATATCAGTACCCATATACCATGCCACTGGAAGCAAGAAGAAAGCTGTTTGGTATACCGCTTTAAGTGGAGTTACAGAGCCAATTGGTGCCTTATTTTGCTTTTATTTTATAATTAAAGTCGGCTTAAATCCTTTTATAGAAGCAGCAATAATGTCTTTTGTTGGTGGAATCATGGTATTTATTGCCATTTTTGTTTTGATTCCCATGAGTTTGGAATATAAATCAAAGTTCCAACATGTTTTTGGCTTAATTTCTGGAATTGTGATAATTGGATTATCCATATTAATGATGGATAGTATTTAAGCCAATTTATTTACCCATGCCTGGTATAATGTTAAATGCTGTGCTTTTCATTTCATTTTCATTAACATGATCAGCATCTTTAATGGCTTTGTTGAACGCATCAATTAAATTTTGAATGATTTCATCCTTGGGTGTTTGTTTCATAATTTCATCATCAATAAACAACTCTTTCAATTGACGATTTCCATCTAATACAAATCGAATTTTACCCTCTAAAGCATCTCCTTTTACATAAATGTTTTCTAATCTCTTTTTAGAATCCTCAACTGCACCTTGCATTTCCTGCAATTTTGCCATCATATCTTGCATGTTCTGATTACCAAACATATTTAGTCATTTTTGTTATTAGATTTAATCTTTTCATTCCTTTCTTTTTTGGCCTTAAAGTCTTTCATATTCAATTTGTAAAGCTTTACACCAACATAAATACCAATACTAAAAACTGCCGCAACAAAAAAAGTAATAAATATATCTCCTGCACCCATTTATAATAAGTTTAGGTTAATTATTTGTTCCAGTTTAATGCCTCTCGAACCTTTAAGTAATATGACATGGTTAGTTAAGTTCATTTTATCGATGACATTTACTAATTCTTCAGTGTCTCTAAATTTAGGAAAATTAGTTTTAGTGTTATTGAATAATGCCCCAACTAAAATGCCCTTTAAGTTATTTTCGTGCATATAATCAACTATTTTTTGATGTTCAACATGCTCTGTTTCTCCTAATTCAAGCATGTCACCTAAAATGGCCATCTTATGCTCATTTTTCATGGCACATAAACTTTTCAATGCTGCTATTGTGCTTGTTGGATTTGCATTATAACAATCAGCAATAATTGTGTTATTAGCAGTTTTTATGAGCTGTGACCTGTGATTTGAAGGTGTATAGCTTGCTAATGATTGACTAATATCATTTGAACTAATTTGAAATACTTTTCCTACAGCAGCAGCACACAATATATTGTATAGATTAAAATCGCCAAGCAAAGAAGTTTTTATGTGCTTGGTGTCATCATTAAAATGAACAGATACTTCTACAGTAGGGTGAAAATCTTTTACACCACCACTAACAAAATTAGATTTATATCCATAGGAAAAGTGTTCATTTTGGTTAGGAATTTCATTTTTAAGCACAGGATCGTCACAATTATATATTAGAGTTCCATCATTAGTTTTAATATAGTCATATAACTCCAATTTTGTTTTTCTAATATTGTCTGCAGATCCAAACCCCTCAAGATGTGCTTTTCCTATGTTTGTGATAATACCATAGTTTGGATTTGCTATTTCAACCAATTCTTTGATGTCGCCTATTTTACTAGCACCCATTTCAATAACAGCCATTTCATGATTAGACCTTAATTTTAGCAGGGTTAGTGGTACACCTATATGGTTATTTAAATTTCCCTCCGTAACAAGTGTTGTGTACTTAGCATTAAGCACTTCACCTAATAATTCTTTGGTTGTAGTTTTGCCATTTGTTCCTGTAATTCCAATTACAGGAATATTAAATTGATTTCTATGGTAATTGGCTAGGTCTTGTAGTGTAGTTAGGACATCTTCAACCAAAAAAGTTTTATGTTTAATCTCAGCAGATTTATCATCTATTACGGCATAAGATGCACCCTTGTTAAGGGCCTCACTTACAAAGTTGTTGCCATTAAAATTAGGTCCCTTTAAAGCAAAAAAGATACAATTAGGAGAAATCTTCCTGGTATCAGATATTATATTTTGATCACAGGATAGGAAAGCACGGTAGATTTCCTCGATCATAATTATTCGAATCTATCCATAACAGCATTAGTAACTCCCGTAGAAGAAAATCCGCCATCATGAAAAAGATTCTGCATTGTAACATATTTTGTTAAGTCACTAAACATTGCTACACAATAATTAGCACAGTCTATAGCACCAGCATTGCCTAATGGACTCATATTTTCACTGAAGCTGATGAATTTGTCAAATCCGGAAACTCCACTACCAGCTGTGGTAACAGTAGGAGATTGAGAAATGGTATTGACTCTTACTTTTTTAGCTGTTCCATAATGATATCCAAAACTTCTTGTTATGGATTCTAACAATGACTTTGCATCTGCCATGTCATTATAATCAGGGAAAATTCGTTGTGCTGCTATGTAAGTTAGCGCAAGAACTGAACCCCATTCGTTAAGGGCATCCATTTCATAGGCAACTTGTAAAGTTTTGTGTAATGACATAGCTGAAACATCTAGTGTTTGTTTATACCACTCATAGTTTAAACCAGTATAGTGTTTTTTCTTTCTAACATTGGGAGACATTCCAATTGAATGCAGAACAAAATCAATTTTACCACCTAAAATCTCTTGAGACTTTTCAAATAAATTTTTTAAATCTTCTACAGAAGTCGCATCAGCTGGTATAACTTCAGCTCCAGTTTTTGAAGCCAAATCATTAATAGCTCCCATTCTCATTGCAATTGGAGCATTAGTAAGTGTAAATGTAGCGCCTTCTTCATGTGCTCTTTCAGCAACCTTCCATGCAATAGACATGTCGTTAAGTGCTCCAAATATAATTCCTCTTTTTCCTTGTAATAAATTATTCCCCATAATAGATTAAAATTGATTTTTTTCAAATATAGAAATATAGATTAATTTAAATTTCTTTCATCTTAAAAAATACTTTAGTTTAGGACCTTAGCCAATAATGAAGAATTATTATAAAATATTAGGACTTCCAAACAATGCTAGTAAAGATGCAGTAAAAAAAGCATACAGGAAATTGGCTATGAAATACCATCCTGATAAAAATGAAGCTAAAAGTGCCCATGAAAAATTTATATTAATTAATGAAGCATACGCTTATTTAACGGATGATAGACCTACAGTCAAAAATTGGGGTATATCTGCACAAGAGGCAAAGGCTAAAATCAAAGAAGAAGAACTAAAAAAAAGAATGCAATGGGCTAAAAATTATGCCCACATGAAAAAAATTCAAGAAGAACAATTGGCAGAAATCACCTATGATAAGATATATTCTTCTTCATTAGGTTGGATTTATCAATTGGTGAGTTGGATTAGTATAGGTTTGGCTTTATTAATTTTTCTTGATTTTAAAATTTTAACAACGCATGATGTGGAAGTAAAGTTTTATAGAAGTTATGTAGATATGGTCACCCAAAAGGAAGTAATACAATTTAAAGAAAACACACTCAATGGCAATTTAATGGATGAATTTGCAGTTGCCATGTCAGATATTCCTAAATTAAATTTTTCTAAAGACGTATCATATAACTGCCAAAAAAGCCCTCTTTTCAATGAATTGATTTATTTAACATTTTATAAACAAGATGGACAAGAGCAAATATTTAATCACTACAGTGTTTATGAAGGATTTTACATTTTCTTTATTTTATTACTGACTCCATTAATAACACTACTTTCTAAAGGACGGAATTTTCTACATATTTTTGGTGTGTATGTAATAAGTGGACTGTCTTTTTTGGTAATATTCTTCTTAATAACTTCAATTTTATCTTGATGAGATTTATTATTTATTTATTGATAACATTGGTTATGGGCTTTAGTTGCTCTTCAAAGAGCAAGAAAAAAAAGATAGAAACAGTCATTGTCAATGAGCAGAGTCAGCCTGTCCAAAAAAAGAAAAAGAAAAAAGTAAATAAATACGCCAATTTAATTAACAACCAAAACGTAATTAAAAAACTCAAGGACTTTGGTCAGTCAAACAAAGAGACGATAATTTCAATTGAAACTACTCATGGAAACATCAAATTAAAATTGTACGATGATACTCCATTACACCGTTCTAATTTTGTCATGTTAGTAAAAAAAGGATTTTATGATTCAACATTATTCTACAGAGTTATTAGAAATTTCATGATTCAAGGAGGTAATAGCGATGACCAAAAAATGTTTAAAAGAATTGCGACCATTGGGAATTATAAAATTCCAGCTGAAATCAGAAAGAATCATATACATAAAAGAGGTGCATTAGCTATGGCAGTTCAAGAACAGTACTATCAAGATGCCTCCAAACATGATCATTCCTCTAGTGCATATAATTTTTATATCATTCAAAAAGGTCCAATTTCAGATAAATACATGGATAAATTAGAAGAAACTTACAGCATAACAATCCCAGAAAAGAATAGGAAAATATATAGAAAATTTGGGGGTAATCCTCATCTTGATAATGAGTATACTGTTTTTGGAGAAGTAATTAGTGGTATGAATGTAGTAGATAAGATAAGCGCTGTTATTACTGATGATAAAAATAGGCCTCTAAAAAATGTATATTTATCTATGAAAGTGATTAAGTAATGCAGGATAAAATTAAAACAGATAAGCAGGGGTTTACTTCAAAAAAAGTTAGAATTTTAATTTTGAGTATATTGACTATTACTTTTGCCATTCTCGCTGTTTTCTCTTTTATATATACTGATTTGGAAGAAGCTCCAATAGAGAATATTGAAGTGTCATTTATTGAACAACAAAATAAAAGTGATGACAATACATTTGAAAAGACAGCATTAAAACAATTGGAAGATTCTTCAGTCATTAATGAGACTATTGAGGCGTCTGTTGAAGAAATTAGTCAAACTACCAAAATTGAGCTTCAAAGTGAATTCAAAAACCAATTCATCATTGTGGTGGGTACTTTCGGTGAAAAAAGCAATGCCATTGGTCTTTATGATGAACTAATTGATGAAGGTAAATACGACTGTAAAATAATTCATAATGGTTATTCATTATATTGGGTTTCAGTTTTCCTTTCAGAAGACCATGGTGAGGCTAAATTGTTTATGAGGAACAATAAAATTAATGGTTGGATAAAAAGATTATAATATGAAAAAATATGTACTCCTTGTATTGATATTTACAATAAATCAGCTAATAAATGCTCAGTATAATTTTAATATAAAAGAATCAGAGTATGATTTTTCCAAGTCTAAAAATCATGGATTTTCTATTAATATTTATGAGTCAAATGTTCATGACATTGAAAAAGAATGGAAAAAATTAATGAAGAGTTGGCATGGTAAAGTAGATGAAAAAAAACATGAGTTTTTTGCTGATGACGTCACTTTAAAAAGTATGGGTGATAATTCTTTTGACACCTATGCATATTGTGAAGAAAAATCTGATCATGTTGAATTCATTGCTGCTGTTGATTTAGGTGGCGCTTTTTTAAATAGTGGAGCACATAAGCAGCAAACAAATGTGTTTAAAAATGAATTAATGTCATTTGCCAAAGCTGCAACTAAGGAAGCGCTAAATAAAAAAATAAAGAAAGCAGAACATGATTACCATCATTTAGAAAAAGAGTTGCATCAACTGGAGAAAGATGAGGACAAATTAGTTCATGATATTGAATCATGGAGGAATTCAATTCAAGATGCTGAAAAGGATATTGAAAAGAAGAAAAATGACCAAGAATTAAAAAAAGTAGAAATTCAACAACAAAATAAAGTTGTTGGTGCCCTAAATGAAAAAGTGAAATTATTGAAGTAGAATTATTTAAATCTTAAAACACGCCAAATTTTAGGTTTTGATGTTGCTCGTTATTTTTAAGATTTACAAGATAAATGCCTTTTTTTAAGTTTACACTTATAAAAGAGTTTTCATCCTCTAAAAGTCCAGTTTTTATCAGTTGCCCTTTCATATTAAAAAGTTGATAATCCAGTTGAGTTTTTACATTAAAAACTTGAATCGAATTTTCAGCATAGTAGATTTTTAAATTACTGTTTTGTGTCAAACTCATTGAGTTTGTAGTGCTGTAGATAAGTTCTAAATCATCAATAATTAATTCACTATTGGCAACTGCTTGAGTACTATCTCCAGCACTTATGTTACACAGTAAATAGGCTGGGTTATTTATTGTGGGGTAATAATTGAAAGGAGTACTAAATCTAGTCCAATTTGAATTTGCAGAAAAATCATAATCTGCCAAAGCAATGATACTGGTAGATGCATCAACAGGAAGTTGACCATAACTTCCGTGAATAAGTACTTGTATATTACCTATGTCATTTCCTTGAGGTGCGTATTTATACCAACCAACAATGCTGTCTGGATATGAAGTAAATGGTAGGTTATGGGGGCTGCTATTTACATCGGTGTATACATATGAATCTTGTGGGTTTGTTGTAGTATGAATTATACCATTGGTGATTATTCCGTTGGCTACTATATTAACAAATGGTACATTCTTATTAGTTAGCTTTGCTGCATAATTTCCAGAGTGTGCATCAGAAGTTCTACTGATAACCTGTGGAGCTAATCCATTTAGTGAGCTATTGTCAGAAGTCTTGGTAGAACTCCATTCTAATGGC
Source organism: uncultured Flavobacteriales bacterium (assembly GCA_913042175.1). Taxonomy (GTDB): domain Bacteria; phylum Bacteroidota; class Bacteroidia; order Flavobacteriales_D; family Parvicellaceae. The sequence goes on along the minus strand of CAJWIX010000030.1, from coordinate 10,107 downwards.
TCCTCGTCACTATTGCCAACATTTTCCCATTGTTCAAAACCACCATTTTCTAATTGCTGCCCATAACATATGATAGAACAAAAAAAGAAGTTGATGGCTAAAGTTTTATAACTCATATTATTTAATTTAAAATTATACCAACAGGGCAATGGTCTGAGCCCATTACATCATTTAAAATAAATGCATCATTTACCATTTCAATTCCATTTTGGCTTGCAAGGAAATAATCTAATCTCCAGCCTACATTTTTTGCTCTTGAATTAAATCTATAACTCCACCAGGAGTATTTTATCTCTTCAGGATAGAAATGTCTGAATGTATCTATATAACCAGCTGATAAATAATTTGACATGCCATCAATTTCAACTTGAGTATAGCCTGGTGTTTTATTGTAATTTGATTTAGGATTTTTTAAATCAATAGGTTGATGAGCTACGTTCAAGTCACCACAGAGGAAAACCGGCTTTAGGTTGTTTTTAGCTTGAATAAACTCTAATAAATCTTTATCCCATGAAGATCTGTATTTTAATCGGTGTAAATCACCTCCACTATTTGGAACGTAGGTTGTTATAAAATAAAACTGATCGAATTCTGCTGTAATAATTCTACCTTCTTGATCATGTTCTGTTATACCTAAACCATAACTCACTTCAATGGGTTTCTTTTTAGATAGGATAGCAGTTCCACTGTAACCTTTTTTTATGGCGCTACTTGAGTATATATGGTATCCATCAACATCTTTAAGTGCTTCTAAAACTTGATCATCTTGGGCTTTTGTTTCTTGAAAGCCAATAATATCAGCATTTAAATAATTTATTATTTCTGCTAGTCCTTTTTTCTGAACTGCTCTAATACCGTTAAGGTTCCATGAAATTAATTTCATCTTATTAAAAAAAAATATACTATGAATGTAATAAATCTTTTTGAATAGAATATTTTCGCAATTCGATAATGAAAAACATTTAAAATGAATATTTCAACATTTGACTTTTCTGGTAAAAGAGCACTTATAAGAGTAGACTTTAATGTTCCCTTAAATGAAGAAGGAAATGTTTATGATGATACTAGAATTAAGATGGCACTACCAACCATCAATAAAATTTTAAATGGTAATGGATCTGTCGTACTAATGTCACATTTAGGAAGACCAAAAAACACGTATCAAAAAGAATTTTCTCTTTCACAAATTCTATCGTGTTTGGAGGGCCATTTGAAAAGAGAAGTAATTTTTGCGGAAGATTGTATAGGAGAGCGTGCTTTGGAAAAAACAGCAAATTTAAAGCCTGGACAAGTCGTGTTATTGGAGAATCTTAGATTTCACGCTGAGGAAAAGGAAGGAGATAGCAACTTTGCTAAAAAATTAGCACAACATGGCGATGTATATATTAATGATGCTTTTGGCACAGCACACAGAGCACATGCTTCAACTTCTATAATAGCTGAAAATTTCGTTGGTAAAAAATGCTTTGGATATTTAATTGAAAGTGAAATTAAAAGTGTTGAAAAAGTGCTTGAAAGTGAGGATAAACCCTTAACTGCCATAGTTGGAGGAGCAAAAGTGTCTTCAAAAATTACGATCCTTTCAAAACTCTTAGAAAAAGTAGATCATTTAATAATTGGAGGAGGAATGGCTTACACTTTTGTAAAAGCATTAGGTGGTAAAATTGGAATATCATTGGTGGAGGATGATTTTATTGATGTAGCTAAAAACATTATTGCACAAGCTGAAAAAAATAACGTTCAATTACATTTACCCATCGATACTCTTTCAGCTGAGGAATTTAGCAACGATGTTAAAGTTTACCATAACAATATTGATTTAATACCTGAAAATCATATGGGGTTAGATATTGGTAATGAATCCATAGCTAAGTTTTCAAGCGTAATAAAGAATTCATCACTAATTTTGTGGAACGGACCAATGGGTGTTTTTGAGATGTCCAATTTTCAAAGAGGAACAGTAGCCATAGCAGAAGCAGTTGTAGAAGCCACAACAAAAGGAGCATTTTCTCTTGTTGGAGGTGGAGATAGTGTTGCTGCTGTTAATCAGTTCAACCTTGCAGATAAAGTTAGCCATGTTTCTACTGGTGGAGGAGCAATGTTAGAATATTTAGAGGGTAAGACTCTACCAGGTATAAAAGCTATATTAAATTAATTTTTGGATGATAAGATTTTTTAAAGGAATATCATTTTTTGCTCTACTGTGTGTATTGGTTTCATGCCAAGATGAGGAAATTCTAGATTGGGAAAATGCAGTCATTACAAATGAGAAAGACGTCATGTTTATCAGCTCATTTAATTTTATATCTCTTTTAGAAAAATCAAATTTAGACAGAAGTCCAAATCTTAATTTCAAACAAAAAATGATGTTAAAAGCAATAACATCATCATTTGCATCATCATCTGTAGGCATAAGAGTAGAGGGGCAACACAAAATATTTGTTGTTCCAGAAGAGGAAGAATTTAATGGTGGAGTTTTTTTTCCAGGTAGCATAACAAGTTTTAAAAAGTTTACATCTTCTCTTTATGAGTTTACTGGTAAAAAATCTGTAATAGAGGACAACACTCACTTACTGTATTATGATGACCTCAACATGATGATTGCTTTTGATGAAAAACATTTTATTGTTGGATCATCTTATGATAGCTTATATCTTAAACAGAAATTAACTTCCTATTTTAATATGGAATTTAATCCATCAAATGATGATGTTTTAAATGATTTTTTAAATTCTGATGATGATTTCTGCTTTTATTTTGACAATGCCAAGTCAAGAGAATTTATTGAAAAATTAGAAGCACCTTATCTAAACACGTGGCTACCTATTTTAGAAAACTATGGAGACAAAGTAATTGTTAAAACAGCTTTTAATAAAGGAAATTTAAAGTTGTCCTATTTTTCAAATCAAGAAAAAACACTTTTTACAGATTACTCAGAACTTAAACCATTTGAGCCTTATTTTTTTCATAGCGATTCTTCCATAATTAGTGGTATGATAGATTTTAACTTAGATCATTTATCATCAAGATATTTTGACAATAGTAGTGCTTTAGAAAATGATACGGCAATAAACTATAATATTGGAAAAATTATGAGCGAGGTCATTCAATTGCCAATAAATTTTTCAGGTCAAATGGCTTTTTCTCTTAAAAGTCTACCTAATAGTAGTTTAGAGACTGAAACTACAGATGATTGGGAGTCGGAATCATATTGGGATGATGATGACTATGAAGAAGTAGATTCGCTTTCAATTAATCAACCAAACTGGTTAATTTCGTGTGGATATAGCTCTGATGATTCTAATCAGAAAAAAGATAAAATGCTTGAAGGCCAATTAAACTTATCTCAAAGCATTGTACACAAAAAAAATGACTTCACTTTTTACATGATAGATAATGATCAATTCTATTTTTCTAATGACAGTTCACTTTTAGTCAAATTAAATATGGGTGAAACTCAGTTTTTAGAAAGGACTATTTTAAATCACGACTCCACACATCCATTGGATGTAGTTTTTGATGTAGATAGAATGCCTAATCCAGAAAGGATATTAACTTTTATTCCATACTCAGAATATTTAAATTTGAATACCATCAAAAATATTCATTTAACAGGTGATAATGAATCGCTTAGATTGCAAATTAATTTCAAAGAACAAAATGAAAATGCATTAACTATCATCGCTCAGCAGATCGTTGAAATGTATTTGCTTTTAGGGAGCTAATTTTTGTTTTGAATTGCTTTTCGAACACTTCCGTATTTTGACAATAGGCTCTTGGCTTCTTTTAGGTCTACATTCAATGCATTCATAATCATTTTTTCTCCTCTATCTACCAATTTATTATTTGAGAGTTGCATGTCTACCATTTTATTTCCTTTTACCCTTCCAAGCTTAATCATGAGTGAAGTCGATATCATATTTAACACCAATTTTTGAGCTGTCCCAGATTTCATTCTTGTGCTTCCAGTTACAAATTCAGGACCAACTACAGGTGTCATGGGGAATTTCGCATTTAGTTCTAATGGACTTCCAGGGTTACATGTAATGCATCCAGTTAGAATGTGATTTTCATTGCATTTTTTTAAAGCTCCAACTACATAAGGAGTAGTGCCAGAAGCTGCAATTCCTACAACACAATCGTTTTTGTTTATATCATGCGATTTAAGATCAATCCAACCCTGTTTCTCATCATCTTCTGCAAATTCAACGGCTTTTCTTATAGCTCCATCACCACCTGCAATTAAGCCGATTACTAAATCATGACTCACTCCAAAAGTTGGAGGACATTCACTTGCGTCAACAATGCCTAATCTTCCACTAGTACCTGCCCCTATATAAAATAGACGTCCACCATTTTTCATATTTTCAAAGGCGGAGTCAATAAATTTTTCAATTTGTGGCAAAATGGCCTCGATGGCCCTTGTGACTTTATGGTCTTCTTCATTTATCCCTTTTAATAGGGTAATGGTATTTAGTTTTTCCAAGTTATTATGAACTGAATCACTTTCTGTTATTTTTTGAAATCCCATAGATTAATATAAACTTTGTTAAGTGTTGAAAATTAACTTATACAATAATTGGTAATATCTTGGCTTATTTGCTACTTTGTTAAAAAAATTACGAACAATTATGAGTGAAATAGTAGAAGGAGCAAAAGCACCTGATTTTAAAGGAACTGACCAGAATGGTAATACCATATCTTTAGCTGATTTTAGTGGTAAAAAACTAATCCTTTATTTCTATCCAAAAGATGATACGCCAGGGTGTACAAAAGAAGCATGTAATCTTAGAGATAACTATAACGAGCTCAAAAACACTGGATTTGAGGTAGTTGGAGTCAGTGCAGATAAAGCGGAGAAACACATTAAATTTATTGAAAAATATAATTTACCTTTCTCCCTAATCGCTGATGTTGATAAGCATGTCATTAATGCTTTTGAATGTTGGGGACCTAAAAAATTTATGGGAAGAGAATATGAAGGGATATTAAGGAAGACATTCGTTATTAAAGATCAAACTATTATTAAAATATTTGAAAAAGTAAAAACTACTGCACATTTTGAACAAATTATGGAGGCTTTAAATTAGTTCGTAATTACTTTACGTTCTAAATACTCAATTTAGTAGAAAAATTTATACAATGGAAGAAATTAAACAAGCAAAATTAAAAGCATTACAGGCTACTTTAGACAGATTAGATAAATCTTATGGCAAAGGTGCTGTAATGAGACTAGGAGATGAACCTTCGGAAGCTTTAGAAGTTATTCAAACTGGTTCAATATCACTGAATAGAGCATTAGGTGTAGGTGGTTTTCCCAAGGGAAGAGTAGTAGAAATATATGGTCCTGAATCATCTGGTAAAACAACATTAGCTATTCATGCTATTGCAGAAGCCCAGAAAAATGGAGGAATTGCTGCAATGATTGATGCAGAACATGCATTTGATCAATTTTACGCACAAAATTTAGGGGTTGACATAGAAAACTTATTGATATCTCAACCAGACAATGGAGAGCAAGCTTTAGAAATTGCGGATAACCTTATTAGATCAGGTGCAATTGATATTATTGTAATTGATTCTGTAGCTGCATTAACTCCCAAAGCGGAGATAGAAGGTGAAATGGGCGATAGTCAAATGGGACTACAAGCTAGATTAATGTCCAAAGCCCTAAGAAAATTAACGGGAACCATAAGTAAAGCAAACACTTGTTGCATTTTCATCAATCAGCTAAGAGATAAAATTGGGGTAATGTTTGGAAATCCAGAAACTACAACTGGAGGTAACGCACTTAAGTTTTATTCCTCTGTACGTGTAGATATAAGAAGATCAAGTGCAATTAAAAATGCCGATAAAGTGATAGGAAACAGAACTAGGGTTAAGATTGTTAAAAATAAAGTTGCACCACCTTTTCAGCAAGCTGAATTCGATATCATGTATGGTGAGGGAATTTCTAAGGTTGGTGAAATCATAGATTTAGGTGTTGATATGAATATTATTTCAAAGTCAGGTTCTTGGTATGCATATGGTGATACTAAATTAGGACAGGGTAGAGACGCAGTGAAAGAAATTTTGAAAGATAACCCTGAATTATTTGAGGAATTAGAAAATAAGATTGTAGAACAATTGAATAACTAATTTTTTTTTCATTGTTTTAGGGCCGAAAGGCCCTTTTTTATGCGTAAACTGGTATACATATTCACAGCTTTTATTTTGATTCAATGTGAGTCAAATAATTCACAGAAAAGTTCAAATGATTTATCTAATGATGATCAAATTAACCTTACTACTCAACCAGTAGAAGTTGACCCCTTAAAAGCAATTGAAAGTGAGATTATTGAGAACCCAAACAGTACCAATGTTTATCTAAAAAGAGCCCTTTATTACAAAGAAAATAGGGAATATGAAAAAGCCATTGAAGATATCAATAGAGCATTGAGTTTAACGCCAGATGTATCTATTCTTCAATACCATAAAGCAGCTATATTATATGAATATGCAGTCCAAAAACAAGATGTTACTTATTTGGATGAATCTAAAATATATCTCAACAATTGTATATCAGAAGATAAAGTGTTGATAGAAGCTAGATTATTGCGTGCTAAAATTCATTTGTTTGAAGAAGAAACAGATGAATGTATGGCTATGCTATCAGATGTATTAAGAATTAACGAACGTGTTGCGGAAGCTTATTTGATAAAGGGTATGACTTATGAATTTTTGGAAAATGCCACTTTAGCGGCTTCATCATATCAAACAGCCATTGAAGTTGATCCTGATTATTATGACGCCTATATTCATAGAGGAATGTTGGCAGATAGGCTAGGTGAGGACAAGGCCCTTGATTATTATAATTCTGCACTTGCTTTAGAGCCAAAAAGTATTGAAGCACATAGGAATAAAGCGCTTCATTTGCATTTTAATAATCAATTTATAGATGCCAGAGCATCTTTTTTAGACGTAATACAATTAGCTCCTGATTTTGAAGAAGCCTATTTTAATATTGGGAATACCTATTTAGGACAATTTGCTCAAAATGAAGATATTACTGATTATGTTGATTCAGCTTTTCACTATTTTTCAGAGGCATACAAAATGAATAAAACCTATGTTCAAGCCATTCATAACATGGGTGTTTGTTTTGAAATAAAAGGTGAATTTAGTGTGGCTAGAGAGCATTATCAAAAAGCCATTGACCTGGATAACAATTTTCAGCCAGCCTTAGATGCCATCAATGATCTCAATTAAGTAATGAAATAAGTTCATTAATATTGAAAAACCTTCCTCTCTTTACGTTATTTAAAACGATGATGGTTTGATCTTTATCAATCACTTTGATAAAATAGGATCGAAAACCTTTCCACCAACCTGTATGATATACTATTTTACCATATTCTTTATGGTCTTTTAATCGAAAACCGTACCCATAATTTTGATTGCCTTTAAAAGTTTTGTTTTTGGGACTAAAAGCCAATTGTTTTAATGAATCGTTGATTAGAAGATTTAGGTTCAGTGCTCTGTCAAATTTTAATAAGTCTCCGGTAGTAGAATATACATTTTTATCTCCAACACAACCATTTAGGTATACATCTTCCCATGGAATTCTATTTTCATATCCTTGAACAGGTTTAATTAGCTCATCCTGATTGGTTCTATCATAAATACAGCTACTCGTCATACCAGATGGTGTGAAAATATTATCCTTAACATAGTCACCAAATTTTTGATCTGTTACTTTTTCTATAATAGATGCAAGTATTAAATAATTGGTGTTACAATAGTAGTATCTCTTGTTTGGCGGATAGTTTTGAAGTGGAACTATTTGTTCCATTATCTCTAATACGTCCTTGTTAGATATTGTTTTGGTTTTATCTGGCCATATGCTATCTGGTCTATCGCAAAAGTGAGTATACTGACTCATTCCAGTTCGGTGAGATAAAAGCTGATGAATATCCATTCCTTTATAGGGGAAATTCGGAAAAAATTGTTGAATACTATCATTTAAGTGAAGGATTCCTTTTTCCACAAGTTTAAGGGTTGCAATAGCCGTAATGGTTTTTGATACTGAGGCTAATTGAAAGCTGTGTTCTCCAGTCAACTCTTCTTTGTTTCTGAAGTGGGCCATCCCATAAGACTTTTGAGCTATAATTTGTCCTTTTTCAGCAAATAGAATATTTCCGTTAAATAACTTTATTTTGTGTCGCTGTTGAAAATAATTTTCTATAAATCTGTTTCTTTTATCGTATAAATTGGTGTCAATATTTTCTTGGACTTTCTCAGAAAAATTTAGTATTTCTTTCTCTTCATTAGTGGCTGAAATATGCTCTTCAGCACAAGACGTAGATAGCAATACTATTAAGAAAAATAATATGATTCTTGCATTGAAAAACACGAATGCGAAAATACAATTATAGCAAACCTATAATGAAAATTTTCAACTTGGGTTATCAACAAAATTTAGAAGTTGCTTCCAAAAAGAATAAAAAGTTGCCCAATTCCTGCACCCATACCAAGTATAGCCCCAACAATGATTAATTTCAATTCATCTTCTTGGAAAACTGGTCTTAAAAAATCAACAAATTCATTTGGTGGAAGTTGCTGCATTCTAGTTCTAAATATATTTTCCAAATCCATGGCCTTTTCCGCATAAGGAAACACTGGTTTAACAGACTTGGGTAATTCTTTAAGTGTTTTGTCAATAGCAATATCTTTCATCTTTTCATAGCTTCTTTTGCCAGCAACTAATGTAATAACTGGTTTAGATATACCAGCTGCTTCGTCAATTGCTTTATTGGCATGAGAGGCTATTAAGCGAGTAACTTTATCTTTTGTAGGGCCTGTAACTATTGATGCAAATATCCTGTCAAATGTGAATATATCATGGGCTAACATGTAGGCATATTCTTTTGAGACTTCGTTTTGTCTTTTGATAAAAAGACCTTGGTATTTAACTCCTAAAAATGAAATGGGCTTTATGGGATTAAAAATAAGTTTTAGAGCAAGCCAATTGGTAGCATACCCAACAAGTAGACCAAATAATGGGAGAATCCAAAATTTGGGGTAGAAATACCATACCAACATTTGTACAATGCCAAATAAGAATCCAAATGTAAACCCAGAACGTTCTATAAATTTAAATTCTTCATTGCCAACTTGAATAAACATATCATTTAGTAAACCTTTGTCTTTTGTCAAACGTTTAATAACCATATCTTTAATATCAAACATTTCATCAATATTCTCTTTGATATCAGTCATCATTTCAGTGACTATTTCGGGTAAGTCTTTAGAAATTCTGGAGTAGGCTAATTTTTTTACACTTTCAGGAACCCTAGACCATATTTCCGGAGCTTGCTCATGCATGATTTCATCCATGATTTCTTTAGAAATTCGATCAAACTCAGGATGCATTTCCTTAGCTACTTTTTTCGGATTGATTTTAGCAAATAACTCTTTAACATTAATGAGTTTAGAAGTCCATAGATCAACTGAAATAGAAGACATTTTTGCTGCTTTACTGGGTATAATACCTTGCCAGCCAATGGGTTTTATCCCTATAAAATGAATAGGGTAGAATGTCATCTTAATGGCAACCACGTTTGTTAGCCACCCCACTAAAGCACTAGTGATGGGAATTGCTAAGTAAATAAGTAAGGATTGATATTCTTGCCAAATTGCTAACATCACCTACAAACATAAACATATTCAGAAAGAATATTTTTATATTAGACTTATCTATGCTTAGAAATATAGCCTATATATCCACTTTTATTTTTCTTATGACTTCATGTTATAAATACAAGCACCATAGCATTACCAATGGCATTTGGTTTATTGATGCAGTTGAAATTAATGGTGGATCCACCAACTTCATGGATGCTTTTCTAGACGATTATAAAGAAGATACTTCTTTTTACAAGGTGATGATGTTGGAAAATGGTTTAGTTAGGGGAGAGTACTACACGGATGACACCACATTACATTATTATGTAACTGGTCATTGGGAATTAGTTGATCATAATCATATACAATTAGAAGCAGATGAATACATTAATGGCACTTTTTTAACCGAAATTGTGAATGCCAAAAAAATGGTATTAAGTACGG
>CAJWIX010000029.1 GCA_913042175.1 uncultured Flavobacteriales bacterium | reverse complement strand
TTACATCTGTTCAGGCGGTGTATGTTCCTGCAGATGATTTAACAGATCCTGCACCTGCAACAACATTTGCTCACCTTGATGCAACAACAGTATTATCAAGGAAATTAGCTGCTTTAGGTATTTACCCAGCTGTTGATCCACTTGATTCTACATCTAGAATTCTTACTCCTCAAATTTTAGGTGATGCCCATTATGATTGTGCACAACGAGTTAAAATGCTACTACAACGATATAATGAACTACAAGACATCATTGCTATCTTGGGTATGGATGAACTTTCAGAAGAAGATAAATTAGCTGTACACAGAGCTAGAAGAGTTCAAAGATTTTTATCACAACCTTTCCATGTTGCAGAGCAATTCACTGGAATGCCTGGTGTTTTTGTAAGTATCGAGGACACAATAAAAGGCTTCACTATGATTATGGATGGAGATGTTGATAAATATCCTGAAGCTGCTTTCAACCTTAAAGGAACTATTGAGGAAGTAATTGAAGCTGGTGAAAAGATGTTGGCTGAAGTAAAGTAATTTAATCATGGAAGTTCAAATCATATCACCTGATAAAATGCTTTTTAATGGAGAAGCTACCTTGGTAGTTGTTCCTTGTACAGATGGTCAAATTGGAATCTTAAATAACCATGCCCCTTTAGTTTCTAGTTTGGTTAAAGGTGTGGTTAAAGTAAAAAACGAAGATAAAGAAGAATTTTACGATATTCCTGGAGGGGTAGTAGAGGTTTCGTCAAATAAAGTGACGGTTTTAGCTTCTTAAGCTGCTCTATTTTATTATTAAAAAAAAAGGGGACAATTGTCCCCCTTTTTTCGTTTAAGTGATATACTAAAATTTATTTAGTTGTTTCTTCAACTATTTCAGCATCTTCAGTATTGGTTTCCTCTGCTTTATTAAAAGAGTTTTTAGCATTACCGATGGTATCTTTTAATGTAGATTTCATCTCACCAGCTTTTTCAGTTAATTTTTCTTCCAATTCTTTAAGACCAGGAAAAGTATCATACAATTTAGATTTATTTTTTTCAATCTGACCTTCTAAATCTTCTTTTGCAGTATCAACTGTTTTGAAAAAATCACCTACTATGTTTTTTCCTTCTAAATCAGATTTTTTACCTAATTCTACTAATTCGTTGAATTGGTTTTTTACTTTTTCGTTTGTTTGCACCGCTAAACCTAGTCCAGCGTAAGCTAATGTTTTAATAGTGTCCATTTTATTTTGTTGTTGTTTTTGTTCTAGTTGTTTTTGTTGTAGCTCTTGCAGTAGTTGTAGCTTTTTTAGCGTTTGCTTTTGCTTTTGCTAATTCAATTTCTAAAGATTGAATCTTATCATTTAATGCTTGGATTTCTTTTTCTTTATTTAGAAATTCAAACTTTTCAGCAACTTTATCTGAAACTGATTTAAATTTAGTTTCAAATTCTTCTCTTCTTTTTTCTGTTGATGAAAAGAAATCATCTACTATTTTTTTACCTTCTGTATCAGAAATCCTGCCTTTTTCCACTAATTCATCTATAGTTTCTTTTACTTTTTCAGTTGTCATGGTTGCTAAACCAACACCTGCGTAAACCATATTTTTTACCATTTCCATTTTATAATACTTTTTAATTTGAACCAAAATTATGTTATTTTAATTATGGTTTTACTAAGTAATTGAAAATGAGTATTTTATAATATAATAATGGGTGAACTATTTTATTTAATTTAGTTAAAATGTCATTTTCAGCTGTTCTGGAATTAATTTAAATGACATCCTGTGATGTGGAGAAGTGCCATGAGTTGAGATGGCCTCCCTGTGTTCTTTTGTCGGGTACCCTTTGTTTTTATTCCAATTGTAATGGGGAAACTTTTCATGAATGTTGTACATAAATTCATCACGATGAGTTTTGGCAAGAATAGAGGCTGCAGCAATGTTCATATATTTTCCATCTCCCTTTATAATGCATGTATGTGGTATCTTTTTGTAAGGGTTGAATTTATTTCCATCAATAACTAAATGTTTGGGTTTTGCTTTTAATTGTTCAATTGCTCTATGCATGGCTAAAAAAGAAGCTTGTAAAATGTTTATTTTATCTATTTCATTAGGACTTACAAATCCAATACCCCATGAAGTAGCTTCAGCTTCAATAATCAGTCTGAGTTTATTTCTGTTTTTTTCACTTATTTTCTTGGAATCATTAAGTAATTCATTTTTAAAATCTTTAGGGAGAATTACAGCTGCAGCTACCACAGGTCCTGCTAAACAACCTCTTCCTGCTTCATCGCAACCTGCTTCATTACATGTGGTGAAAAAAGGAGCTAAACTCAAAATAAAGAATTCATATTTACCTTTTTAGAAACAATATTGGATACTTCATCTATTGATACCCTTTCTTGGATCATGGTGTCTCTTTCTCTTAAGGTGACTTTTTGGTCTATTTTAGTGTCATGATCCACAGTGATGCAGAATGGTGTGCCAACCGCATCTTGTCTTCTGTAGCGTTTTCCAATTGAATCTTTTTCATCATAACCGCACTCGAAATCTAGTTTAAGTTTATTGTATAAGTCAGTTCCAATTTCACTTAATCCATCTTTTTTAACTAAGGGAAGAATAGCCGCTTTTGTTGGGGCCAAAGCAGGAGCAACAGAAAATAAAGTTCTTGAACTGCCATCATCCAGTTTTTCCTCTTTTAATCCATTTGAAAGTAAGGTTAAAAACATTCGATCAAGTCCAATTGAAGTTTCTATAACATATGGAATATAACTTTCATTGGTTTCTGGATCAAAATAACGTTGCTTCTTTTTGGAATATAGCTCATGTTGTTTTAAGTCAAAATCAGTTCTAGAATGAATTCCTTCTAATTCTTTGAAGCCAAAAGGGAATTTAAATTCAATATCACATGCAGCATCTGCATAATGAGCTAACTTAACATGGTCATGAAATTGCAATTTATCATTTTCAATTCCAAGAGATTTATGCCATGACATTCGCTGTTTTTTCCAGTAATCATACCATTCCTTTTGAGTACCTGGTTTAATAAAAAATTGCATCTCCATTTGCTCAAACTCTCTCATTCTAAAAATAAATTGACGAGCAATAATTTCATTTCTAAATGCCTTACCTATTTGTGCTATTCCAAATGGAAGTTTCTTTCTGCTTGTTTTCTGAACGTTTAGGTAGTTTACAAAAATGCCTTGAGCTGTTTCTGGTCTAAGGTAAATTGTTGAAGATTCATCAGCTACTGATCCAATTTCAGTTCCAAACATTAAATTGAATTGTCTTACTTCAGTCCAATTCTTGGACCCGCTTACAGGACAGGTTATGCCTAGTTCAATTATTAAATTGTAAATTTCATTTAAATCATCACTGTTAAAAGCTGAAGTCATTTTTTCATTTACTTCTGCAATTTGTTTATTCCTTCTTAAAATATTAGGATTGGTTGTTGTAAATGTTTCTTCATTAAATGATTCTCCGAATCGTTTCTTTGCTTTTAAAATATCCTTTTCATTTTTCTCATGAATTTTAGCTATAAAATCTTCTATCAAAACATCAGCACGATACCTTTTTTTAGAATCTTTATTATCTATTAATGGGTCATTGAATGCATCAACATGACCAGATGCTTTCCAGGTTGTTGGGTGCATAAAAATGGCAGCATCTAAACCAACAATGTCTTTATTCATTTGAACCATTGATTTCCACCAATATTTTTTGATATTGTTTTTTAATTCAACACCATTTTGGCCGTAATCATATGTGGCGCTTAATCCGTCATATATTTCACTACTTGGGAAAATAAATCCAAACTCTTTTGCGTGGCTTATTATTTTTTTAAAATGATCTTCACTCATGATTAAAGGGCAATAATTTCCAACAAAAATAGAACTTCCATTGAAAGGAGTATCTTTAAAAGCATCAATTTGTAGTATAAACCTTTTATGATTGAAATAGACGATAAAATAATTTCAGACGATGTCCTTGAAAAAAAGTTTGTATGCGACCTTACTAAATGTAAAGGTGCTTGTTGTATTGAAGGTGACGCTGGGGCGCCCTTGGAGGCTGATGAGGTGGAAATTTTAGAAGAAATTTACCCTACTGTAAAGTCGGAGATGCGAGAAGAAGGAATTTTAGCCGTTGAAAAGCATGGTGTTTTTTATAAAGATGAGTTTGGTGAGCCAGTGACAACGTTAGTTAACAACAAGGAATGTGCGTTTGTGGTTTTTGATAAAAATAATATTGCAAAATGCGCTATTGAAATTGCACACCAAAAAAACAAGATAAATTTCATTAAGCCAGTAAGTTGTCATTTGTATCCAATTCGTGTTAAAAATTATGAATCATTTCAAGGTATAAATATACACGATTGGCATGTGTGTAAACCAGCATGTGAATGTGGTCAAAAACTCAAAGTTCCCGTATTTAAATTTCTAAAATCAGCTATCATTAGAAAATGGGGCTTGGAATTTTATAATCAACTAAATCAAGCATTTGACCAATTTTTTTCAAAAAAATAGCTGGAAAATATTATTTCAAAAACTTCCATTATTTTCTTCTATTGTTTGGTCATATTTAAAATAAATAAAACGTTGTTGTTATTAACACCAAATTTTTAATAAACCAAATTAGACGTGTTTCATCTGAAAGAGAACAAAAATTACCTTTATAAAAGTCTTTAAAAGTTCTTTATTTAGGGTAATTCACATGTAAAATGTATGACATTCAGAACGTTATGAAGTTATTATACGACTTTGTTGAAAACTATTAAAAATGCGTGTTAAAATTGCTTGTTAAAAGCATTTATAATTCCAACTTTTGTAGTCCGCTAAAGGTTTTTTTTAGTAGGCACCCAAATACATTTTTAACTACATTTTTTTGAAAAAATTAGATTTTTTCAATAAGAATTTTTTGCCCTAAAAGAAAGTAGAATTATAAATTGACAAAATAAATTATAACTATGGAAAAGAAAATATCAGCCGAAAAAGAAGTTGCGAATGACAAAGTAGATTTAAAAAAAGATCTTGATAAAAATTTACATGTTGAGGAACCTATTTTAAAAGAGAACCCAAATAGATTCGTTCTCTTCCCTATACAACACGCTGATATTTGGGAAATGTACAAAAAACAAGAAGCAAGTTTTTGGACTGCTGAGGAACTAGATTTATCCCCAGATCTCATTGATTGGGACAGTAAACTCAATGATGATGAACGATTTTTCATTAAACATGTACTGGCATTTTTTGCAGCATCTGATGGTATTGTAAATGAGAACTTAGCAGAGAATTTTTTGAGTGAAGTTCAATACACAGAAGCCAAGTTTTTTTACGGATTTCAAGTGATGATGGAAAACATACACTCAGAAACTTATTCGCTACTTATTGATACTTACATTAAAGACACCAAAGAGAAAAATTACCTATTCAATGCAATTGAAACATTTGATCCAGTAAAGAAAAAAGCTGAGTGGGCACTTAAATGGATTGAGAATGGGAATTTTGCTCAGCGAATTATTGCTTTTGCAGCAGTTGAGGGTATCTTCTTTTCTGGTTCTTTTTGTTCTATCTTTTGGTTGAAGAAGAGAGGTCTTATGCCAGGTTTAACTTTTTCCAATGAATTGATTTCTAGAGATGAAGGTTTGCATTGTGATTTTGCCTGCATGCTTTACAATAACCACATGGTAAATAGATTAGAAAAGACTGAAGTTGAAAAAATTATCCGTGAAGCAGTTGAAATAGAAAAAGAGTTTATTACTGAAGCACTTCCTGTTCGATTAATTGGTATGAATTCTGACTTGATGAGTCAATATATTGAGTTTGTTGCTGACAGATTACTGGCGGAACTTGGTAATGATAAAATTTATAACGTGTCAAATCCATTTGACTTTATGGATATGATAAATCTTCAAGGAAAAACTAATTTCTTTGAAAAAAGAGTAGGAGAGTATCAAAAAGCGGGAGTATTAAATAATAACAATGACACAAGCTTTAGTCTTGATGCAGATTTTTAAATCCTTTAAATAGTTTTAATATATGTACGTAGTAAAAAGAGACGGAAGAAGAGAATCCGTAAAGTTTGATAAAATTACAGCAAGAATAAAGAAACTTTGCTATGGGTTAAATCCTTTGGTTACGCCAGAAAAAGTGGCTATGAAAGTTATTGAAGGCCTTTATGATGGTGTAACAACAAGTGAGTTAGATAATTTAGCTGCCGAGGTAGCTGCTACCAATACCATAACTCACCCTGATTATGCCTTGTTAGCATCGAGAATTGCTGTTTCAAACTTGCACAAGAACACCAAGAAATCATTTTCTGAAACAGTTACTGACTTATATGAATATATAGATCCTAAGACTAATGAAAAAGCACCATTGATTTCTGATGAAGTTTATGATGTGATTATGAAGAACGCAGATGTTTTTGATTCTACAATTATATATGACAGAGACTTCAGATATGACTTTTTTGGTTTTAAAACATTAGAAAGATCTTATTTGTTAAAACTAAATGGAGAAGTTGCTGAAAGACCTCAGCAAATGTTAATGCGTGTTGCCGTTGGTATTCATAAAGAAGATATAGATTCTGCTATTGAAACATACAATTACATGAGTGAGGGATGGTTTACACATGCTACCCCAACATTGTTTAATTCCGGTACGCCAAAACCACAAATGTCTTCTTGCTTTTTATTAACCACAAAGGAAGATAGTATTTCTGGTATTTATGATACACTAAAACAATGCGCCCAGATATCACAATCTGCGGGAGGTATTGGATTGTCTATTCATGATATTAGAGCAACTGGATCTTATATAAAAGGTACTAATGGTACCTCTAACGGTGTTGTCCCAATGTTAAGAGTTTTTAATGATACTGCGAGATATGTTGATCAAGGTGGCGGCAAAAGAAAAGGTTCGTTTGCTATATATGTTGAACCATGGCATGCAGACATTTTTGATTTCTTAGATTTAAAGAAGAATCATGGTAAAGAAGAGCAAAGAGCAAGAGATTTGTTTTATGCACTATGGATTCCTGATTTATTCATGAAGAGAGTAGAAGAAAATGGTGATTGGACTTTAATGTGTCCTAATGAATGTCCAGGTCTTTCTGATACTTATGGTAAGAAGTTTGAAAAGTTGTACAAAAAGTATGAATCTGAAGGAAAAGGCAGAAAAACAATCAAAGCACAGGAGTTATGGTTTAAAATTTTAGAAAGCCAAATAGAAACAGGTACTCCTTACATGCTGTATAAAGATGCTGCCAATGAAAAATCAAATCAGAAAAATTTGGGGACTATAAAGTCGTCTAATTTATGTACAGAGATCATCGAGTATACAGCACCTGACGAAGTAGCGGTTTGTAATCTAGCTTCTATTGCTCTACCTAAGTTCGTTGTAGATGGTAAGTTTGATCACGAAAAACTATTCAATGTAACTTATAGAGTTACAAAAAACCTAGATAAAGTAATTGATGCCAATTATTACCCTGTTGCAGAGGCAAGGAATTCTAATATGAGGCATCGTCCAATTGGAATTGGTGTTCAAGGATTGGCAGATGCGTTTATTTTAATGAGGCATGCATTTGATTCAGCAGAAGCGAAACAATTAAATAAAGAAATTTTCGAAACTATTTATTATGCTGCTGTAACTGCGTCTAAAGATTTAGCCATTGAAAATGGACCATACGAAACTTGGAAAGGCTCTCCAATTTCTGAAGGAACATTCCAATTTGACATGTGGAAGGTTAAACCGACAGATCGTTGGGAATGGGACCTATTAAGAGAAGAAGTGAAAAAGCATGGTGTAAGAAATTCCTTGTTACTTGCCCCTATGCCTACGGCTTCAACTGCTCAAATTCTTGGCAACAATGAATGTTTTGAACCATATACTTCTAACATATATACAAGAAGAGTTTTATCGGGAGAGTTCATTATTGTAAATAAGCACTTACTTAGAGATTTAGTTAAGTTGGGTATTTGGAACGATAGACTTAAAAATAAGTTAATGGCATCAAATGGTTCAATTCAAAAAATTGATGAAATTCCAGACAATATAAAGGAGTTGTATAAAACAGCTTGGGAAATATCTCAGAAAGAGATTTTGGATATGGCTGCAGATAGAGGTGCATACATTGATCAATCTCAATCTTTAAATATATTTATGGAGAATGCCAATTTTGCCAAATTAACTTCAATGCATTTTTACGGTTGGAAAGCTGGTTTAAAAACAGGAATGTATTATTTAAGGACAAAATCAGCAACAGATGCTATTAAGTTTACTTTAGATAAATCAGCTATGGCAGAGCCAGTAGCAAAGACAGAAGAGGAGAGAATGGCCGAAATTAGTTGTTCTTTGGATGATCCAGACAATTGCGTTTCTTGCGGCTCATAATTTAAAATGAGCGTTTCTTTAGTTACAAAAAAAGCCCACTTATGTGGGCTTTTTTATTGCACATTATTAAAGTAATTTATTTTAATCCTTTGATTACTGATGTACCAGCACCAAATACATTATTTTCTCCAAATGGTGATCCTTTTCCATCTGCATAACCTTTCCACTTAACTAATTCAATATAGTTAGGAGATCTTGTAAGTTGCTGTTGAACTAATCTTATTTCTTCTGCTCTACCTTCTGCTCTTAAAATAGCTGCAGTTTTTTCACCTTCAGCCTTTTTAATTTCTGCATTAGCTAAGTATTGTTGTTCTTCTTCCAATTCTTTAGCTTTCTGGTTTCTTTGTTTTTGTGTTTCTTTTTCTGTAATGGCTAATTTGACATTTTCAGGTAAATTAACATCAGCTATTTCACAGAAGTTATAAGAAATAAAGTTTGCAGGAAATTCTGCTTGGAAAATAGTATCCATTTCAGTTTCAAGCGCTTCTCGTTTAGTTGAATATATTTCTTCATAGGTATATCTTCCAATAACATCTTTAATTACACCTCTAACTTTTGCATCAATAAATGAATTCTCAAATGCCTTTCCATGCTTTAGATGAAGCTTTGAACAATTATTCTGCATTGGATTGTAATTGATAGTAACATCTATCCCTATTTCCATTCCGTTTTTTTCCATCACCTTTGAACTATAGTTTCTACTTTGCTGTAGGATATTGTAGGTAATCATCTCATTCCACGGAGCTATAAAAACAGTTCCTTCAGAATAAACATTTTCTTGGTCAATTCCACCAGTATATGGTCTGTATATAAATCCTTCTTCACCAGGATTTACATCTGTCCAAGACATGAAAAATGTTATTACTAAAATGGCGCCTAAACCACCAATAAGCACTGTTTTTAATATGTTTTTTGGTTCTATTTCTATTTCACTCATTGTTTTTTTTATTTAATGTCTTTATTAATAATGCTGCAATTATAAAAATAATTGATATTAAAACTCTTAATATTACTGGTTTAAATAAATAAAAAAGAAAAACATAGATTATTAATACTAAAACCAATCCTATATATAAATTCTTTTTCATTATATCATTTTTTTAGGGTTAACCCAACTTTCATATTCTTCAGCTGTAACATAGCCTAATCTTACTGCTTCTTCCTTTAGTGTGGTCCCATTTTTATGGGCAGTATTGGCAATTTCTGCAGCTTTGTAGTAACCAATCTTAGTGTTTAGAGCAGTTACAAGCATGAGAGAATTGTTAAGCAATCTCTCTATGTTTTTATAATTGGGCTCAATGCCAACTGCACAATGGTCATTAAATGAAACGCAAGCATCTCCAATTAGTTTTGCACTTTCAATTAAATTTTTAGCCATCATAGGTTTAAAAACATTTAATTCATAGTGTCCTTGTGTACCACCAATAGATAATGCAACATCATTTCCCATTACTTGTGCGCAAACCATGGTAAGTGCCTCACATTGTGTTGGGTTCACTTTACCTGGCATTATTGACGAGCCCGGTTCATTAGCAGGGATAATTAATTCACCAATTCCAGACCTTGGCCCAGATGCCAATAATCTTATATCATTCGCAATTTTGTTTAATGACACTGCTATTTGCTTAAGCGCTCCATGAGTTTCAACCATCGCATCATGAGCAGCTAAAGCTTCAAACTTATTTTCAGCACTAATAAATGGAAAACCACTAATGGAAGCAATTTGTTTTGCAACTTCTTCTGCATATCCATCAGGTGTATTAAGACCTGTTCCTACTGCTGTTCCTCCTAATGCCAATTCACTTAAATGTGATAGTGTATTCTTTAAAGCTCTTAATCCATGATCTAATTGAGAAACATAGCCCGAAAATTCTTGTCCAATAGTTAATGGAGTAGCATCCATCAAATGAGTCCTGCCAATTTTAACAACATCGGCAAAATCTTTTGACTTTTTAGCTAATGTATCTCTCAGCTTTTCAATTCCTGGTATAGTATTTTCTATTATTAATTTATAGCTAGCTATATGCATAGCTGTTGGAAATGTGTCATTTGAAGATTGAGATTTGTTTACATCGTCATTAGCTTTTAACGGATTTTCTCCTTCACCTAATTTCCCACCATTAATCACATGTGCTCTATTTGCAATGACTTCATTTACGTTCATATTACTTTGCGTACCAGATCCAGTTTGCCAAACTACTAAAGGAAATTGATCATCTAATTTACCTTCCATAATTTCATTACAAACTGATGAAATAAGTTCCATTTTATTTTTATCTAAAACGCCAAGCTTAGAATTGGTTATGGCAGCAGCTTTTTTTAGAACCGCAAAAGCATGGACAATCTCAATTGGCATTGATCCTGCTGGTCCAATTTTAAAGTTGTTTTTTGATCGTTCAGTCTGTGCTCCCCAATACTTATCTGATGGTACTTTGATTTCACCGATGGTATCTTTTTCAATTCTGTAACTCATTATTAAAATTTATTGCTAATTTCGTTTAAAATTCAAATTTAATACATATGTCAATAGGGGTTGCTATTTTCTTATTTTTCTTTGGGATGGCCTTTTGGGTCTTATTGTTTTTATTTGGTTTTATTGGCGTATGGGTCAATTGGGGTTTAATTGAAATCACAAAAGCTCAATTGGCAAAAAGAGGTTTAATTAAAGACGTTTAGCCTTTAATTTTAAGTAGGTTTTCTTTTGGTCTACCTATTATTGCCTTTTCTTCAGAAACTAAAATAGGGCGCTCAATTAACTTTGGGTTTTTAACCATTTCGGTAATTATCTCTTCATTGTTTAAATCTTTCCCTTTAATATTTGTTTTATAAATAGTTTCGTTTTTTCTCAATAAATCATGGGCCTCTATATTTAACTTTTTCAATATAGATTTTAGTTCTTCTTTAGTTATTAAATCTTTAAGATATTCTCTTATTTCTGGATGAATATTATTTTCATTTAAGTAGACTAAACCTTCTCTTGATTTTCTACATCTTGGGTTGTGGTAATACATCATAGTTAAACGGATTTTCCATATGTCATTAAGAATGAATTTAAAAAGGGTTGTAATTCACCATCTAACACTTTAAATGGGTCGTTGCTTTGAAAATTTGTTCTGTGGTCTTTAACTCTTCTGTCATCTAATACATAACTTCTAATTTGAGACCCCCACTCAATTTTCATTTTACCAGCTTCTATTTCATCCTGTTTTTCTCTTCTTTTTCTAAGTTCTAATTCATAAAGTTGAGACTTCAATAGCTGCATTGCTTTTTCTCTATTTCCAAGCTGAGATCTTGATTCTGTGTTTTCAATGACAATTCCGCTTGGAGCATGTTTTAATCTAACTCCAGTTTCAACTTTATTTACATTTTGTCCACCAGCTCCTCCACTTCTAAAAGTATCCCAACTTATATCAGCAGGGTTAATTTCAATTTCAATAGTATCATCAACACTTGGATATACATATACAGAAGAAAAGGAAGTCATTCTTTTACCCTGAGCATTAAATGGACTTACTCTAACTAATCTATGTACCCCATTTTCACCTTTGAGATATCCAAAAGCAAAATCTCCAGAAATTTCTAATGTTACTGTCTTAATTCCTGCCACATCACCATCTTGAGAATGTAGTTCTCTGATTTTATACCCATTTTTCTCCCCCCACATTAAATACATTCTTAACAACATTGAACTCCAATCACAACTTTCAGTGCCACCAGCACCTGCAGTAATTTGTAAAACGGCATCTAGATGATCTTCTTCAGATGAAAGCATGTTTTTTAATTCTAACTCTTCTAATTGTATTGTGAGTTTTTGAAATAATTCATTAACTTCTTCCTCAGAAGCTTCTCCTTCTTTGTAAAAGTCAAGAAGGACCTGAGTGTCCTCTAAACTAGATTTGATATTGTCATAAGATTCGACCCAGAATTTTTTTTGTTTTATACCCTTTAAAACAAGCTCAGCTTTTTTTGGGTCATTCCAAAATTCAGGATCTTGAGTAACCAGCTCTTCTTCTTTTATGGTCTCTCTTTTTTCATCAACGTCAAAGATACCCCCTTAACGCTTCCAGGCGATCATTAGTGTTTTTGAGTTGTTCTTGAGAAACCATAAGTTTAATTTGAGGACAATTTTAATAAATATTTTAACGAAGTTTAATTTCAAAACCAGATTTTATTTTATGTCCTACAAGATGTTTGTTCCTTTTATGTAGTTTTTTTAATTTGATTCCATATTCCTGAGAAATTGAACGAAAACTATCTCCTTCACTGGCTAAATGTACTTTTGCTTTTGCCTTATTCCTCTTTGGTTGAATAAAAACCTTTTCATTTTTAGTTAGCTCATAGTAGCTATCTGTATCGTTGTATTTATATAATTGCCAAAGTCTCATATCAAATTCTTTGGCAATAGTTAAATAGGAATCATTTTCTTTAGAAATAACATATCTTATTTTATTTGGATGTAAATAAATATTTCTTGAAGAATTTGATGTAAAATGTATTGGTTCACTTTTTTGATCTAATTCATGCAGTTTATTTTCCTCAATAAGTTTAATTAAAATATCGGCATATTTTTTATTGGTGGCATAACCAGCTTTACTCAATCCCTTAGCCCAAGATTTGTAATCTGTGATTTTATAATCAAATAAGAAGGCGTATCTGTTGTATTTTTTCAAGAATTTAGAGTGATCTTCAAATGATTCCAAAGCACTATTGTACTTTCTAAAGCATTCATTTTTTTTATCATCATCTTCGTACATTTTTTTTCCAGTCCAATCATGGCATTTAATCCCAAAATGATTATTTCCTTTAACTGCTAATCTAGAATTTCCATTATTACTTTCTAAGATGCCTTGTGCCATTGTAATACTTGCAGGTATTTTGTACTTGTGCATCTGAAAAACAGCATCTTGACTATACATGGAAATATATTCTTTCCTTGTTAAACTTTGACCAATAACAACGGATTGAAAAAGTAAGATGAACCCCAAAAAATAAACTTTCGTATTTATGTTGTGCATATTCATTTTAATCAATTAAAAATTGAATAATTCAAAAGACATCAAATTTTGGCTATTATATCGATTGGGTGCTGTTAACTTGCCAAAGTACCTTTGTTGAAATCGTACATTTTATGAAAGTTTTTTTCAATATAATTCCCAATGACTACTATGTCTGCACCAGCATCCCAACAAGATTGTAATTGATTTTGACTTGTAATACCACCTCCTATAAATAAGGGTACTGAAATATTGCTTTTTACAGCTTGTATTAGTTTGTTATTAATTGCAGTATTAGAGCCAGATCCAGTATCCATGTAAATATATTTTAGACCCAATTGAATTCCTGCTAGTGCAGTAGCAGCGGCAATATCATATTTATCTTTTGGGATGGGTAAAGATTCACTCATGTAAATTGCTGAAGTAAGCGATTCAGATTCAATTAACATGTAACCACATGGTAAAATTTCTAATCCGCTTTCTTTCAGTTTAAATGCAGCTTTAACATGCTGTCCAATCAATAGTTCAGGATTTCTTCCACTTATTAAACTTAATAACAATAAAGCATCAGCATGATTGCTTATTTGATGGTTATTACCAGGAAATATAATGACTTTTTTGGTAGATATTTCATGAATCTTCTTGAGATAGGATTGAAATTGGTTGTGATTTATAAGACTACCTCCAACTAAAATATAATCACAAGATGATTGATTTGCCATCAGCATAAAATCTGTAATTTCATCGTATGGTAGCTTATCAGGATCTATAAGAATAGCCCATAATTTTTCACCTGCTCTAACCCTTTCATTTATTTCAGACTGCAACATTTACTTCTTCTGTATAGTTGGTGTTAAATGCCAAACAATAGTTTTTAAATTTCAGAATTTTGATTGTGGAATTGAATTTAATCATGGGGTGATTACAATAGCCAGAAAAATATTCGCCATTTTTTCTAATGGTTAAATGCTGTTTAAAATTTATATCATTACTACCATTTATTTTAAATAAGACTTCTTTAGAACACCAATTTTGAATCAGGTTTTTATTAGACTCGCCCGAAGTAAAATCATCATTATTTAAAAATTTGTGTTTAATTTTTGAAGTATCTCTCTCTGAGGATTCTATATCAATTCCACATGGATATGTAGCAATAATCATAGCAATAATATCTTTTGTATGTGAAATGGAAACGAATTTATCAGAATTTCTTATATGAGGTTTGTTATTATTTAAATACAATTCATCACCTGGAGATAGTTGTTCAAAAAGCAATTTACTTGCATGAATCTGGATTTTTCTTTTATCATTTCTATAGGAGTTAAAATTATGGTGATAATTAGGGTGTAAAACTCTGCTGAATACTGGGTTATATTCATGGTCTTCTATCCTCCAAATCCCTATATTGAATTGGGGCTTATTTATAAAATGAATTAGTGGCAAAAGAAAGTATTATACATAGCTTAACTAAATTTATAATTTTTAATTAATAAATTAAGATATAACAAAAAAATTATTTTTTTGCCAAGATGTGGTGGTTACTCGTTACATTTGCTATCCACTCAGGTATTTTATACTTATGAATAACAATTCAAAAAAAATAATAAGTCTTAATCTTGAAAAAAATAATTCAAGTTTATCTGAAGACGAAAAAATAAAGCAGATCGCTAAACATTTTAGATCTATCATGGAGATTTTAAATCTTGATTTAAATGACAATAGTTTAAAAGATACACCTGATCGGGTAGCTAAAATGTACGTCAAAGAGTTGTTTGATGGTCTTGACCCAAATTTGGCACCATCTATTTCAAAGTTTGAAAATTCTTTTGAATACAATGGCTGTATATTAGAAAAAAATATTCCTTTTTATTCGCTTTGTGAACATCATTTTGTTCCCATAAAGGGGGTTGCACATGTGGCATATTATGCCAATGAAAAAATTATTGGTCTATCAAAGATTAACAGAATAGTCAATTACCTTTCTAAGAAACCTCAAGTTCAAGAAAAACTGACTGTAGAGATTGTAACTTATTTGAAAAATGTTTTGCAAACTGATGATGTTGCTTGTGTTCTTGAAGCTGAACATTTATGTGTTAGCATGAGAGGTATAAAAGATGTAAATAGTTTAACAACTACTGCAGAATATAGTGGTAAATTTAATGAGCCATCAATTAAATTGGAACTTTTAAGTATGATTAATAAAGATGAATAATAAAGAAATTTATATCAACAATACACTTACTGGGAAAAAAGAAAAGTTTAAACCAATTACAGAAAATTTTGTTGGTATTTATGTTTGTGGGCCAACTGTTTACAGTGAAGTTCATCTAGGTAATTGTAGGACATTTGTTTTTTTTGACACACTCGTCCGATACTTTCATTTTTTAGGATATAAAGTTAGATATGTAAGAAATATTACTGATGTAGGTCATTTAGTAAATGATGCTGATGAGGGCGAAGATAAAATTGCTAAAAAGGCAAAATTAGAACAGCTAGAACCAATGGAAATAGTTCAAAAATATACTTTAAATTTTCATGAGGTAATGCATTCTTTTAACACACTTCCACCAGATATAGAACCTACAGCAACTGGACATATCAATGAGCAAATTTCAATGGTTGAAAAAATCTTAAAAAATGGATTTGCTTATGAAGTTAATGGATCTGTTTATTTTGATGTTAAAAAATTTCTAGAATCAGGAAATGATTATGGTGAACTAAGTGGAAGAAATATTGAAGATTTACTTGCTGGTTCAAGAGATTTAGATGGACAACAAGATAAAAAATCACCACAAGACTTTGCGCTTTGGAAAAATGCAGATGATAGCCATATTATGAAATGGGATTCACCGTGGGGAGTTGGGTTTCCTGGCTGGCATTTAGAGTGTTCAGCAATGAGTTCCAAATATTTAGGTAATAAATTTGATATTCATGGTGGTGGAATGGATTTGAAATTCCCTCATCACGAATGTGAAATAGCACAAGCTAAAGGGGCAAATCATGAGCACCCTGTAAACTATTGGGTTCACTCTAATATGTTGACGTTAAATGGTAAAAGAATGTCCAAATCAACAGGAAATACTATTTTGCCTTTCGAATTATTTACAGGTTCTTCCTCACATTTAACAAAATCTTTTTCACCTTCTGTAGTTAGGTTTTTCATGTTGCAGGCACACTATAGTGGAGTATTGGATTTTTCAAATGAGGCGCTTATTGCCTCTGAGAAGGGATTTAGAAAGCTAATGAATGCTTTTGATCTAATTAAGCATCATGATTTCGTAGAACAGCATATAGATGAACAACAAAACAGCAAAGTAGAATCTCTTTGTTCATCTTGTTTTACTTTTATGAGTGATGATTTTAACACTCCTAAAGTAATTGCTTCTCTATTTGAGCTAGTGAGTATAGTTAATCATTTCAATTCAACTTCCTGGAGTATATCTAACTCTACTTTTGAATTACTACAAAAAACTTTTTGTGGTTTTATAGAGGAGGTGCTTGGACTTGAAAATGAAATTACTGGTAATTCTAGTTTAACAAATCAGCTCATTGAGCTTGTTTTAGAACTTAGAAAAGATGCCAAGGCTAATAAAAATTACCAAATCTCTGATAAAATAAGGGATGAATTAGTGAAAATAGGAGTAGAAATAAAAGACGGGAAAGACACAACTTCATACACCATAAAAAATTAATTATGCATTTAAAGTCAATCCAATTTTTCATCTTAATCTTTTCATTGTTATTATCTATACCATTACATTCTCAAGATTTAGATGACCTTTTTGAAGATAAAAAAGAAGTGTATTTCAAATTCAAGTTTGAATCGGTTGCAAAAACTAACTCTTTATCCAACATTATTTCGATTGATCATAAATCGAACAAAAAAGAAATATATGCTTACGCAAATAAATCAGAGTTTGAGCAATTTTTGAAATTGGGTATCAAACATGAGGTTATTGCAGATAACGTTCCTGTCAGTGTTAATTATAGCTCTAATAAAAATAACTGGGACTATTATCCAACATATACCGAATACATCCAAATGATGCAAATGTTTGCAGATTCTTTCCCAAATATTTGTAAGCTACATAATCTCGGGACTTTATCATCTGGAAAAGAAATACTATGTGTTCAAATTTCAAATAATGTTGGAGTAAGAGAAGATGAACCCTCTTTTTTATATACTTCATCTATGCATGGAAATGAGTTAACAGGATATGTATTAATGTTAAGATTGATAGATGAAATGTTAAATGGATATGGAAATAATATGGAGTTTACAGATTTGATAAATAGTGTAGATATTTGGATTAACCCTCTAGCAAATCCAAATGGTGCATATGCTTCTGGGAATACCATTTCTGGAGCAACAAGGTATAATGCTAATGGTGTTGATTTAAATAGAAATTTTCCCGACCCTCAAGATGGTTCTAATCCTGATGGAAATCCTTGGCAAGAAGAGACTATCATATTTATGGATATAGCAGATTCTATTCCCTTTGATTTATCATGTAACATTCACACGGGTGCAGAGGTTTTTAATTATCCATGGGATACCTGGAGCAGATTAACAGCAGATGATAATTGGTGGACTCACATAGCTTCTCATTACGCTGATACTGCCCATGTCAATTCTTCACCAGGATATTTTAATGACCTTAATAATGGAATTACTAATGGTTGGGATTGGTACGAAGTGAATGGTGGACGTCAAGATTTCATGAACTATTTTAAATTATGTCGAGAATCAACCTTAGAATTATCATCTAATAAAATTCCAAATCCAACTACACTGCCATATTATTGGAATGCAAATAAAAGATCTCTAATTAATTACATTAAACAATCCCTATATGGGTTAAGAGGTATAGTAACTGACAGTCTAACAGGAATGCCCATAACAGCAAGAGTTGAAATTTCAGGTCATGACACGGACAGTTCTCATGTCTATTCTAAAGAAGGTGTTGGGAATTACCATAGGTATTTATATGATGGGAATTACCAAGTTACATTTTCTAAGAATGGATATTATGACAAAACCATAGATGTAAGTATTTTAAATGATCAGGTACATGTTGAAAATGTAGCATTAGTGCCTTATGGAACAGTAGGGATTCACCCAAGAAATGAGGATAAAAAAATAATAAATACATTTGATGTTCTTGGAAGAAAGTCAATGTATAATTGGAATAACATATATATTCATCAAATGAGTGATGGAACAATACAAAAAACATTTAAAGTAAAATAACATGAAAAAAATAGGCATAACTATTCTTGCATTTAGTATCTTATTTGGATACCAAGCTCAAGAGAAATTAACCAATAAAGAAGGTAGTGAATATGAATTTAAAATTCTTAAAGAGTTAGAAGCTAATCCCGTTCAAAATCAGAATCGAACAGGGACTTGTTGGAGTTTCTCCTCCCTTTCATTTTTTGAATCGGAATTACAACGATTAGGGAAAGGCACTCATAATTTATCCGAAATGTTTATTGTTAGAAATGCTTACATAGGAAAAGCGGAGAATTACCTCAGAATGTATGGAACATTTACTTTTGGTCAGGGGGGGGCTTTTCATGATATTCCATGGGTTATTAATAGATGCGGTATTGTTCCAGAGTCTGTCTATGATGGTTTGAATTATGGATCTGATATTCATTTACATGAAGAAATGGAGAAAATAATGCACGCAATGGTAAAGGAATTGGCAAAAAAACCACAAAGAGGAAAGTTAACCCCAAATTGGAAATTGGCCTTTGAAGGAGTAGTTGATGCTTATTTAGGGGAATTACCTACCGATTTGAATGAATTTCAATTTGAAATAAATGGAAAATCATACAATCCATTTTCATATGCTGAGGAATTAAATTTAAAGATGGAAGATTATGTTTCATTAACTTCTTATACCCATCACCCGTTCTATGAAACATTTGTACTTGAAGTGCAAGATAATTGGGCTATGCAACAGAGTTACAACTTACCGTTAGATGAGTTTATGATGGTCATGGAAGAGGCGGTGATGAACGGATATACATTTGCTTGGGGAGCGGATGTATCAGAGAAAGGTTTTTCTTCTAGAGATGCACTGGCAATTTTACCTCAAGATGAATCTACAATTAGAGAAAAAGGGAAAGACAATAGATATTTTAATTCTGCAGGCGCTGAAAAAATTAGTAATGCATTTATGAGTCCAGTAGAGGAAAAAGTGGTTACTCAGCAAGAAAGACAAGATGCTTTTGATAGTCAAGAAACTACTGATGATCATGGTATGCATATTACTGGTTTAGTTGAGGACCAGAACGGCACAAAATATTTCAAGGTGAAGAATTCATGGGGAACTGAATATAACCAGTGTGGTGGTTATTTTTATGCTTCGTTTCCATATGTAAGATATAAGACAATGAATATTTTAGTGCATAAAGATGCTGTTCCTAAATCAATCAAGAAAAAAATAGGTTTGTAATTTGAAATACCTACTAATTGCTATTATAAGATTGTATCAATATGTGATATCTCCATTATTTCCTGCAAGTTGTAGGTTTACGCCAACATGTTCTCAATATGCCATAGAAGCTATTGGTAGGTTTGGATTTTTAAAAGGTGGGATAATGGGTTTTAAAAGAATTATCAAATGTAACCCATGGGGTAGTCATGGGCATGATCCTGTTCCAGAAAAAACAAAATGATGCTAAAAATTGACATGCATACTCATATCATTCCAAAAAACTTGCCTGATTGGCAAAAGAAGTTTGGATATGATGGTTTTATTCAGCTAGATCATCATAAAAAAGGATGGGCTAGGATGATGATGGGACAAAAGTTTTTTAGAGAAATCAATGAAAATTGTTGGGATCCAGAGGTCAGGATTAATGAATACAAAAAGTTTAATACTCAAGTTCAAGTAGTATGTACTATTCCGGTGCTCTTTGCCTATTTCGCCAAGCCAAAAGATGGTTTAGAGGTTTCAATGTTTTTAAATGACGATGTAGCTAATTTAGTAAATAACTACCCTAAAAATTATATTGGACTAGGGACAATCCCTATGCAATCTCCAGAATTAGCGGTTAGAGAACTAGAGCGAATTAAAAAGATTGGATTAAAGGGGATTCAAATTGGATCAAATATTGATGATAAAAACTTACATGAACCAGAGTTTTATCCCATATGGGAAACTTGTGAAAAATTGGACTTAGCTGTTTTGGTTCATCCATGGAATATGATGGGACAAAAACACATGGGGCGCTATTGGTTGCCTTGGTTGGTTGGGATGCCTGCTGAGACTTCAAGAGCAATATGTTCCATGATTTTTGGTGGTATTTTTGATAAATTCCCAAAGCTCAGGGTTAATTTTTGTCACGCTAGTGGTTCTTTTCTAGCAACTCTTGGTAGGGTAGAACACGGGTTTAATTGTAGACCTGATTTGGTAGCCATAGATAATCCTAATAACCCAAGAGATTATTGTGGAAGATTTTGGGTCGACTGCATTACCCATGATCAAGAAATTTTAAATTATATACTTAAAATGCAAGGTTCAAAAAGGGTTACACTTGGTAGTGACTATCCATTTCCATTGGGGGATTTAGAAATAGGTGATTTCATTACAAAAATGAATTTAGATGAGTCAACTGTTGAGGATGTATTTTGTAATAGCACGCTTGAATGGTTGAATATTAATAAAGAAGACTTTTTATGAAAAAAACGTTAAGCTTCATTCTTATCCTTTTAATGTCTATTGGTTTTTTAGCACAAGATTACTGGCAACAGCAAATCAACTATAAGATGCATATAGATTTTGACCATGTTAATCATCAATTTTCTGGTGTTCAAGAAATTACTTATTACAATAATTCACCAGAAAACCTTGATAAGTTGTTCATGCATTTATATTATAATGCCTTTCAACCTGGCTCCATGATGGATGTAAGATCAAGGACTATTGAAGACCCAGACTCTAGAGTGGAAGATCGAATTGCTAAGCTTTCAAAAACTGAAATCGGTTTTCAGAAAATAGAAAGTATAAATAATAGTAAGGGTGAAAAATTTTCATTTGATGAAGACGGTACTATTTTAGAAATCACATTAAACAAGCCATTAAAGTCAGGTAAAAGCATAAAATTAAAAGTCAATTTTAATGCTCAAGTTCCTGTTCAAATTAGAAGAACTGGAAGATATAATAAGGAAAATGTCGCTTATTCTATGACACAGTGGTACCCTAAAATGTGTGAGTATGATAAGCATGGGTGGCATACAAATCCATATATAGGCAGAGAGTTTTATGGTGTATGGGGGGATTTTGAAGTTAACATTGCTATAGATTCTTCTTTTGTTCTTGGTGGGACAGGAGTGATTCAAAATCCTCAAGAGGTAGGTCGTGGATATCAAGACCCTAACAAAAAATTAAAGCTAAATAAAAGTAAAAAGTTAGTATGGGAATTTAAAGCAGAAAATGTTCATGATTTTGCTTGGGCAGCAGATCCTGATTTTTTACATGAAACTACCAAGTTAGAAAATGGCACAATTCTTCATTTTTTACATAAGGATGATTCTTTAAATGATAATTGGACTGCGCTGAGACCTTATGCAAAAAAATGTTTTGAGTATATGAATGAGCATTATGGATTATATCCATATGCACAGTATTCTGTTATTCAGGGCGGTGATGGCGGGATGGAATATCCCATGTGTACATTAATTACAGCTGAAGGCTCAATGAATGGGTTAATAAGCGTTACAGCTCATGAGGCAATTCATAGTTGGTTTCAAGGTCTTTTAGGAACTAATGAAGCTAAACATGAATGGATGGATGAAGGTTTCTGTACTTATGCTCAATATGAAGTATTAAATCACCTTAAAGGAAGAAAAGTTATTAATCCGTTATTGAGGCAATATAAAAGCTATTATAGATTGGTAGAAAATGGAACTCAAGAACCTTTGTCTACACATGCAGACTTCTATAAAAGAAATTATGTTTATGGAATAAGTGCTTATAATAAAGGAGCTATTTTTTTACATCAATTGGGCTATGTTGTTGGTGACAATGTGTTGAAAAATGGATTAAAGAAATATATTAATGATTGGAAATTTAAGCATCCTGACCCAACTGACTTTAAGCGAATAATGGAAAACATTAGTGGGCTTGAATTGGATTGGTATTTTGAACAATTTGTAGAGACTACCAATACCATCGATTATGAAGTGTTTAATGTTGAACCAACTAAAAATG
>CAJWIX010000028.1 GCA_913042175.1 uncultured Flavobacteriales bacterium | reverse complement strand
TCGATCAACCAGCTACAGTAGGTATCATATACATGTTGAAATTAAGTCACATGGTAGATGATAAAATGCATGCAAGATCTATTGGACCTTATTCTTTAATTACGCAACAACCATTAGGTGGTAAAGCACAGTTTGGTGGTCAAAGATTTGGAGAGATGGAAGTTTGGGCTTTGGAAGCATTTGGTGCATCAAATGTTCTTCAAGAGATTTTAACAGTTAAGTCTGATGATGTCCAAGGTAGAGCAAAAGCGTATGAATCGATTGTTAAAGGAAAAAATCTTCCACAACCGGGAATACCAGAATCATTTAATGTATTATTAAATGAGCTTCAAGGATTAGGATTAAATATAGATTTAGATTAAATAAACACAGTAAAAATTATATAATGGCTTTTAGAAAAGACAATAAATTCAAAAGTGATTTTGAAAAAATAACCATCAGCTTAGCTTCTCCTGAATCTATTTTAGAAAGATCTCATGGTGAAGTTTTGAAGCCTGAAACCATTAATTACAGAACTTATAAACCAGAAAGAGACGGTTTGTTTTGTGAAAGAATTTTTGGTCCTGTGAAAGATTATGAATGTCACTGTGGGAAATACAAAAGAATAAGATATAAAGGGATAGTATGTGACCGTTGTGGTGTTGAGGTAACTGAAAAGAAAGTAAGAAGAGAAAGAATGGGACACATCGCTTTAGTTGTTCCAGTTGCTCATATTTGGTACTTCAGATCACTTCCTAATAAAATTGGGTATCTTCTTGGTTTACCAACTAAGAAGTTAGATCAAATTATTTATTATGAAAGATATGTTGTAGTACAACCTGGAAACGCAGTTAATGCGGAAGGTGAACCTCTTCAAAAGATGGATTTCATTACTGAAGAAGAGTACTTGGATATTCTTGAAAAACTACCAAGAGATAATCAGTATTTGGAAGATTCTGACCCAAATAAGTTTATTGCAAAAATGGGTGCTGAAGCTCTTTTTGACTTATTGGCAAATGAAGATTTAGATGCTAGATCATATGAACTAAGACATCAAGCAAATAATGAGACTTCTCAACAGAGAAAGAACGAAGCGCTAAAAAGACTTCAAGTTATTGAATCTTTTAGAGATGCAAACAGTAGAATTGAGAATAGACCGGAATGGATGATTGTAAAAGTTGTTCCAGTTATTCCTCCAGACTTAAGACCTTTGGTTCCATTAGATGGTGGAAGGTTTGCTACCTCTGATTTAAATGATTTATATAGAAGAGTTATCATAAGAAACAACAGGTTAAAAAGATTAATTGAAATCAAAGCACCTGAGGTTATTTTAAGAAATGAAAAGAGAATGCTTCAGGAAGCTGTTGACTCTTTATTTGATAATTCAAGAAAATCAAGCGCTGTTAAAACAGATAAAAACAGACCTTTAAAATCACTTTCTGATAGTCTTAAAGGAAAGCAAGGTAGATTCAGACAAAACCTTCTAGGTAAGCGTGTGGATTATTCTGCTAGATCTGTAATTGTTGTTGGTCCTACTCTTAAGCTACACGAGTGCGGATTACCAAAGAATATGGCTGCTGAATTATTCAAGCCTTTTATCATCAGAAAAATGATTGAGCGAGGTATTGTAAAAACAGTAAAATCTGCTAAGAAAATTGTAGATAAAAAAGAGCCAGTAGTTTGGGATATATTAGAAAATGTATTGAAAGGACACCCGGTATTACTTAACAGGGCCCCAACGCTACATAGACTAGGTATTCAAGCTTTTCAGCCCAAATTAATTGAGGGTAAAGCTATCCAATTACACCCATTAGTTTGTACTGCATTTAATGCTGATTTTGATGGTGACCAAATGGCGGTTCACGTTCCTCTTGGAAATGCTGCTATTTTGGAAGCACAATTGTTGATGTTAGCTTCTCATAATATTCTTAATCCTGCTAATGGGGCTCCAATCACAGTTCCATCTCAGGATATGGTATTGGGATTATATTACATTACTAAAACTAGAAAAAGTACTAAAGAAGAGCCTGTTGCTGGTGAAGGAATGCATTTTTACTCACCACAGGAAGTTAAAGTTGCTTTCAATGAAAAGAGACTTGATCTTCATGCGTCTATCAAAGTTAAGATTAACAATATGGTAGATGGAGAAGAGGTCGAACAAGTAATTGAAACTACTACAGGAAGAGTTTTATTTAATGAATTAGTTCCTAAGGAAGTAGGATATATCAATGAGTTATTGACTAAAAAGTCGTTGAGAGATATCATTACCAGAATTATAAAAGTCACGGGTGTTCCTAAGACTGCTAAGTTCCTTGATGATATTAAAGATTTAGGTTATTACATGGCATTTAAAGGTGGATTGTCATTCAATTTATCAGATGTTGTGATACCTAAAGAAAAAGATATTCTCATAGACAAGGCTAGAGCTGAAGTACAAGAAGTTGTTATGAATTATAACATGGGTCTTATTACAAACAATGAAAGATACAATCAGATCATTGATATTTGGACACATACTAATTCAAGACTTACTCATACTTTAATGGATAAACTTCAATCTGATAAACAAGGGTTTAATTCCATTTACATGATGATGGATTCAGGAGCTAGAGGTTCTAAGGAGCAAATTAGACAGCTCTCTGGAATGAGAGGTTTGATGGCTAAACCACAAAAATCTGGAGCTTCTGGTGGTCAGGATATTATTGAAAATCCTATTCTTTCAAATTTCAAAGAAGGACTATCTATTTTAGAATATTTTATTTCTACTCACGGTGCCAGAAAAGGATTAGCGGATACAGCTTTAAAAACTGCTGATGCTGGTTATTTAACAAGAAGGTTAGTAGATGTTGCTCAGGATGTAGTTATTAATGATTACGATTGCGGTACACTAAGAGGATTAACAGTTTCTGCACTTAAGAAAAGCGATGAAATTGTGGAGAGTTTATATGATAGAATATTAGGTAGAGTTGCTTTATTTGATATTGAAGATCCTAATACGGATGAAATAATTGTTAAAGAAGGGGAAGAAATTAATGAAGACTTAGCACGTGCTATTGAGGCTGCTGGAATTGAAGAAGTAGAAATTAGATCAGTGCTCACTTGTGAATTAACTAGAGGAGTATGTTCTAAGTGTTATGGTAGAAATTTAGCTACTGGAAAACTAGTTCAACGTGGAGAAGCTGTAGGTGTTATAGCTGCACAGTCTATTGGTGAACCTGGTACACAGTTAACATTAAGAACATTCCACGTTGGTGGAACGGCTTCAAATATTGCTGATCAAGCAGAACTTTCAGCTAAGAATGATGGTACTTTAGAAATGGAAGGTGTTCGTGTAGTTGAACGTAAGAATGCTGAAGGTGAACTTGAGAAAATTGTAATTGGTAGAACAGGTGAAATCAAAATAACTGATAAATCTCGTACGGTCGTTATGAATGCTAACGTTCCTTATGGTTCGAAGTTATTAATTGAGGATAAAACTAAAGTGAAGAAAGGTGACGTGATTTGTAAATGGGATCCTTACAACGCTGTTATTATTTCTGAATATGATGGTAAACTTCAATTTAACAACTTAGTTGAAGGAGTTACCTACAGAGAAGAAGTTGATGAGCAAACTGGATTTACAGAAATTGTTATCAAAGAAAACAGAGATAAGAAGATGATACCTACTATTTCTGTAGTTGATAAAGATGATAATGAAATCAAGTCATACAATTTACCTGTTGATGCCCACATCATTGTTAAAGATGGTGATAAAATTAGTTCTGGTGATATCATGGTAAAAATCCCTAGAAAATCTGGAAAATCTGGAGATATTACGGGTGGTTTACCAAGAGTTACTGAAATGTTTGAAGCAAGAAACCCATCAAACCCTGCAGTAGTTTCAGAAATTGATGGTGTAGCTTCTTACGGAAAAATTAAAAGAGGTAACAGAGAAGTTATCATTGAGGCGAAAACAGGTGAAATTAAAAAATACCTTATTCCATTATCAAGACATATCTTGGTACAAGAAAATGATTTCGTTAAAGCTGGTCAAACACTATCTGATGGAGCTATAACTCCAAAAGATATTCTTGCCATTAAAGGACCGACTGCAGTACAAGAATACATTGTTAATGAAATTCAAGAAGTATACAGATTACAGGGTGTGAAAATTAATGATAAGCACTTTGAGGTTATTGTAAGGCAAATGATGAGAAAAGTACAAATCATTGATCCAGGTGACACTAAATTTTTAGAAAATAATGCAGTGAATAAATGGGAGTTTATTCAAGAAAATGATAAAATTTTTGGAAAGAAAGTTGTTACCGATGCTGGTGATTCTACTATTTTAAAAGCAGGCCAAATTGTTTCTGTAAGAAAACTTAGAGATGAAAACTCTGCTCTTAAACGAAATGATGCCAAGGGAGTTGAAGCTAGAGATGCATTAACTGCTACAGCTGAACCGATATTACAAGGTATTACTAAAGCTTCGTTACACACGGATAGCTTTATTTCAGCTGCATCATTCCAGGAAACAACAAAGGTTCTAAATCAAGCTGCTGTTAATGGAAAAGTAGATCATATGTTAGGTCTTAAAGAGAATGTTATTGTTGGTCATAGAATTCCTGCTGGAACTGGTATGAGAAATTTCCAGACTATGTTAGTGGGATCTTCAGATGATTTAAATAAAATCAATGTTGAAGAGGAAGTTCTTGAAGAAAACATAGACAAATAACATGGCTGAAGAAAAAAAACAACAGGGAATTAATATAGAATTAAGTGAAGAAACAGCCGAGGGTGTTTATTCTAATTTAGCGATTATCACTCACTCATCTTCAGAATTTATTCTAGATTATATTCGAATTATGCCTGGCGTACCTAAAGGAAAGGTTAAATCAAGAATTATTATGACTCCTGAGCACGCTAAAAAATTACATCGTGCATTGTCTGATAATTTAGCTAAGTATGAAGGTTCTTATGGTAAGATTAAGGAATCAGAACAACTTGGTAATATTCCACTTAATTTTGGTGGGCCAACTACACAGGCATAGTTGTTTAAACATATATTTTTGTAAAGGCCATTTCTTAGAAATGGTCTTTTTTTTTATTTTCACTTGGCATGAAATATTTTATTTCTATTCATTTTATTTTCATTTTTAGTTTTGGTATTTCTCAGAGCGATTCAGTAAATGTAAATACTTGGAATCAAGTGTCTTTTTTAGAGGATTCCATAAACTACAATTTGTTTCAAGGAGGTCCTTCAAGTATTGGCTTTAATTTAAAGTTTACTAAAGACAAAGTAAATCTATTTGAAAATGGATCCTTTTTTCAAAAGGAACAGATAGATATACCATTTTTAAAAAATAATATTCCAATTTTAGATGCGCAATATATCATTGGAGATGAATTAGAACAAAACTTAGCATTATTTCATAGTCAACCCATTTCTAACAGATCTAATTATGCTATTTCCTTTTTGAAAAGAAGCCACGATGGATATTATTTGAATCAGGCTACAAATGCAAATTTTTTTCAAGCAAATTACTTTCGAAGGTCAAAACAAAACACTTATGAATTAAAAACTTCGATAAAGCATCATAGAATTTACAATGAGCAAAATGGCGGGATAGCTAATGATTCAAGTTTTACGGATTCTAATTTTGACATCTTAAATAGGAAATTAATTGATGTTAATTTAGATAATGCTTACACAAACGATAAATTATGGAGACTAAAAATTCAGCAAACGCTATTTGAAAAAGATAGTCTTCATAAAAAGGCGAAGTTGCATAGTATTACATCTATTGACAGGCGAGTTAGAAACTATTTTGATAGTCTAAATGCGGATTTATTTCTCTACAACTACATGGATACTATTAGGTCTAATGATTCTATTATTACCCATGATATTAATCAGTCAGTAAAGTACTATTTATTAGATAAAAGCGATTCCGTCTCATCTAAAAGAGCCTCATTGTTTTATCATGGTAATTTATCTTTTTTCAATAATCATACTATTGATACACTTTTTCAAAATCATACAGTTGGCTTTGATTTCATAGTTAATAAAAAGCAATCATATTTATCTGCCTCAATTGATTATACTTTATTTGGTTTTAGAAATAACAATTTCAATGCTGTTTTAAATTATAACAGGTTTATTAAAACAAAGGTGAAATTTTCAAGTGAATTTTTTTTAAAAAGACTTACTCCCTCTTATGAAATTCATCAGTTCACCAGTAATCATGTTGAATGGAATAACAGTCCCAATGACATATACTTTGGAGGCTTAAATTCTTTTTTTTCATGGAATAAATTAAAGATAATAGCCAATATTTTCATGATTAAAAATCCTATTTATTTTGATAACTCTTTTTCTCCAGTTTCTACTTTAGATACAGTCCAAATTATCCAGTCAGGACTTAATTATAAAATGGCTAACAAAAAGTTTGAAGTAGATTTTGAATTACTTTACCAATATCAAGGTGGACTTTCTATTTATCAATTACCTGATTGGTTAGGTTATACTAAGGTTTATTATAAACTAACTCATGAGAAAAGTAATTCCAAACTTTATTTAGGTCTACGTGGTAGGATATTTTCTTCTTATAACTTAATGGAATATAGTCCTCAAATAAATCAATTTTTAGTTTCAAACGAAAGACAACAAAACTCCTATGGGATTATTGATGTATTGGCTAAAGCAGAAATAAAAAGTGTCACAATTTACGCTATGTTATCTCATGTAAATGCTGGTCTTTTAGGGTATGAATACTTTACGAATTTACACTACCCACAGCCCGATAGGTATTTTAAGTTTGGATTAAAATGGTTATTTTTAAATTAGTTTAGCCTTTATTAGGTACTATTTTCTAAATAAAAACAAATGAAAAAAATAGATTCTTTCTCCGAATACAATAGAGCATATGAACATAGTGTAAATGACCCTGAAGGATTTTGGGAAGATGTAGCATCGACATTTTCTTGGCAATCAAAATGGGATAAAGTTCTTGATTGGGAGTTTGACACTCCTAATGTAAATTGGTTTGTGAATGGTAAGCTTAATATTACTGAAAATTGCTTGGATAGGCATTTGGCGGATAAAGGGGATAAAATTGCTATAATATGGGAACCAAACGACCCCAATGAAGATGCTATTTCCATAACATATAATGAATTACATCAGCGTGTTTGTGAATTTGCTAATGTGCTACTAAATAATGGGGCAAAAAAAGGAGATCGTATTTGTTTATATATGCCCATGGTACCTGAATTAGCCATAGCAACATTAGCATGTGCTAGAATTGGGGCTATTCATTCAGTTGTATTTGCTGGTTTTTCAGCCAAAGCATTAGCGGATAGAATTAATGATGCAGATTGTAATATATTACTTACAAGTGATGGTTTATTCAGGGGTACTAAGCAACTTTGCTTAAAAGATATTGCAGATGAAGCCTTACAACATTGCAATACGATTAATGCTTGTATTGTTTTACAGCGAACAGGTCAGGATGTAAATATGACTAATGGAAGAGATTTGTGGTGGCATGATGAATTACAAAAAGTAAATCATCATTGTGATGCACAAATAATGGATTCAGAAGATCCTTTATTTGTATTATATACATCAGGTTCTACGGGTAAACCAAAAGGAGTTCAACATCATTGTGGTGGATACATGGTATATGCTGAGTATAGCTTTAGAAATGTATTTCAATATGAAGAAGATGATGTTTATTGGTGCACAGCTGATATTGGTTGGATAACTGGGCATTCATACATCATTTATGGTCCTTTATTATCTGGAGCAACAACAATTATGTTTGAAGGGGTTCCAACTTATCCAGATGCAGGAAGATTTTGGGAGATATGTGAAAAACATAGAGTTAATATATTTTATACTGCACCAACAGCTATAAGAGCATTACAAGCCTATGGGACAGAAGTTATCGAAAAGTATGATTTAAGTTCTTTGAAAACCTTGGGTAGCGTTGGTGAACCCATAAACGAAGAAGCATGGGATTGGTATTATAAAAATATAGGTAAGGAAAAATGTTGGATTGTTGACACATGGTGGCAAACTGAAACAGGTGGAATTATGATATCACCATTAGCTCATATTACTAAAATGAAACCAACCTTTGCCACTTTGCCTTTACCTGGAATTCAGCCATGTTTGGTAGATACTGATGGAAATGAAATCCAAGGAAACGATGTAGAGGGCAATTTATGTGTCAAATTCCCATGGCCAAGTATGATTAGAACTACCTATGGTGATCACGAAAGGTGTAAGCAAGTTTATTTTTCTACTTACCCAGGTAAATATTTTACTGGAGATGGATGTAAAAGAGACCAAGATGGTTTTTATAGAATTACAGGTAGGGTAGATGATGTAATAAATGTTTCTGGTCATCGAATGGGAACAGCTGAGGTTGAAAATGGTATAAATGAACATGTTAGCGTAGTGGAAAGTGCAGTTGTTGGTTACCCTCATGATATAAAGGGTCAAGGTATTTACGCTTATGTCATACTAGATTCATCTGTAGATGGATCCGAAGATTTGAAAAAAGAAATTTTACATACTGTGACCACTGAGATTGGGCCTATAGCAAAACCTGATAAAATTCAGTTTGTTTCTGGATTACCAAAAACAAGATCAGGTAAAATAATGAGAAGAATATTAAGAAAAGTTGCTGAAGGAGACACATCTAATTTGGGAGATACTTCAACTCTTTTGGATCCCAATGTAGTACAAGAAATTATTAATGGTGCACAATAAAAAAAGCCCAGTATTACTGGGCTTTTAATTTATTTAAGCAGTTATGATTTTACATCATACCAGGCATTCCACCAGGCATTCCACCACCCATCGGAGGAGCTGGCATTTCATCTTCTGGTTCATCTGCCACTACACATTCAGTAGTAAGTAACATAGAAGCTATTGATGCAGCATTCTCAAGTGCACTTCTTGACACCTTTGTAGGATCAATTACTCCTGATTTGTATAATGATTCAAACTTGTCTGTTCTTGCATTAAATCCAAAATCACCTTTTCCTTCTTTTACTTTTTGAACGATTACAGCACCTTCGCCTCCAGCATTTTCAATAATTGTTCTTAATGGATCCTCAATGGCTCTTTTTACAATTTTGATTCCTGTGTTTTCGTCTTCATTTTCACCACTGTTTTCATCTAGCGCTTCGGCAGCTCTGATGTAAGCAACACCACCACCAGGAATGATTCCTTCTTCAACAGCAGCTCTTGTTGCAGCAAGTGCATCATCTACTCTATCCTTCTTTTCCTTCATTTCAACTTCAGTAGCAGCACCTACATAAAGTACAGCAACACCGCCAGCTAATTTAGCTAATCTCTCCTGTAATTTTTCTTTGTCGTAATCAGAAGTTGTAGTTTCTATTTGAGCTTTAATTTGATTGGTTCTAGCTACAATATCATCTTTTGTGCCAGCACCATTAACTATAGTAGTATTGTCTTTATCGATTTCAATTTTTTCACAAGTACCTAACATATCTAGGGTTGCGTTTTCCATTTTAAAACCTCTTTCTTCAGAAATTACAGTTCCACCAGTTAAAATAGCTATATCTTCAAGCATAGCTTTTCTTCTATCACCAAATCCTGGTGCTTTTACAGCTGCAATTTTTAGTGAACCTCTAATTTTATTTACTACCAAAGTTGCTAATGCTTCACCATCAACATCCTCTGCAATAATTAATAATGGTTTTCCTGATTGAGCAACTGGCTCTAATACTGGAAGAAGATCTTTCATGTTAGAAATCTTCTTGTCATGAATTAGAATATAAGGCGTTTCTAACTCAGTAATCATTTTTTCTGCATTGGTAACAAAATAAGGAGATAGATAACCTCTGTCAAATTGCATTCCTTCAACAGTTTTAACTTCTGTTTCTGTTCCTTTTGCTTCTTCAACAGTAATTACACCATCTTTACCAACTACTTTCATTGCTTCAGCAATTAGTGATCCAATTGACTCATCATTGTTAGCAGAAATGGTAGCAACCTGTTTTATTTTGTCATTATCTGAACCTACTTCTTTAGAGAGTTTTTTAAGTTCAGAAACTACTGTTTCAACAGCTTTATCAATACCTCTTTTGATGTCCATTGGATTTGCACCAGCAGCTACATTTTTAAGACCGGTATTGATAATACCTTGTGCTAGTACAGTGGCAGTTGTTGTACCATCACCAGCCGTGTCGTTAGTTTTAGAAGCAACTTCCTTTACCATTTGAGCACCCATATTTTCGATAGCATCTTTAAGTTCTATCTCTTTTGCTACAGTAACACCATCTTTGGTTACTTGAGGCGCACCGAATTTTTTATCTATTACAACATTTCTTCCTTTAGGACCTAATGTTGCTTTTACTGCATTGGCAAGTGAATCAACTCCTTTTTTTAGTTTTTCTCTTGCGTCAACGTCAAATACTATTTCTTTAGCCATTTTATTCTTTTTGTTTTAATTATTTAACTATTGCAAAAATGTCACTCTCTCTCATGATGAGGTAATCATTTCCTTCAATTTTAATTTCTGTTCCACTATACTGTCCATAAAGCACTGTGTCTCCTTCTTTAACAGTTAATGGTTCATCTTTTTTTCCATTTCCTGCAGCAATTATTTTACCTTTTTTAGGTTTTTCTTTAGCAGTATCTGGAATAATAATTCCACCAGCAGTTGTCTCTTCAGCTGCTGCAGGCTCTACGATAACTCGATCAGCCAGGGGTTTTACGTTTAATGACATTTGTTTGTTTTTTAGTTTTACTTGAATACTATTAGCATTTTTTATGCCAACGAAATATTATGTTGATTTTTAGCCAAATTGACTTTTCTGGCTTAGTTTATTAATGACATTCTGACACTTGTTTATTCAGGAAGGTCAGTAGGTAAATTTAATGGGTCGTTATTTGAAGGAGCTTCAACGTTGTAACCTTCAGTACTAATTCCAGTTGTTGTCTCTTGGTTTGGGCTATATTTTACTGCAGCAACTAAACTTAGTATGGCAATAATTCCTGCCAACGTCCAGGTTGCTTTTTCAATAGTTTCTGTTGATTGGGCTACACCGCCTAATTGATTCA
The DNA here is from genome assembly GCA_913042175.1 of uncultured Flavobacteriales bacterium. Taxonomy (GTDB): domain Bacteria; phylum Bacteroidota; class Bacteroidia; order Flavobacteriales_D; family Parvicellaceae. The sequence continues at coordinate 12,012 of CAJWIX010000028.1, read as the reverse complement.
CGTTTCCAAAACTGGAATCTAATCCACCTCCTTTTGAATTTTGCAATAGTACAACTACTATAAGTAAGATGGCTGCGAGGGTAGATAATATCATTAAAAAAGTTGTCATTTATAATTTTGTTTTTTGATTTATAAATTCAATTCGGCTTGCAAAGAAAAGTTTTTTTTCTGGATTTAACAACATCAGTTTTTGGTATATTTCAATAGCTTTAGGGTAGTTGCCTTGTTGAACATGAATTTCAGCCAAAGTTTCTGTAACGATATCATGATTTAGTTCAAGGCTTTTCTTCGCTGCATCAGTTGCGGAAAAGAAAGAGGTTTTGGAAGATTGGTTTTTTCTATTTTCTAAACTTTGTAATATTTCATCGACTGTAACTTCTTTAGATGTTGTAGGAATAGATTCTTTAAATAGCCAATCCTCAAATGATTTAGGTTTATTTTTGTCAACTATTTCAGGCTCAACTAAACTATCATTTGTTTGAGTTTCTTCAACTTCATGTATGATGTTTTCAGCAATTAAATTGCCATAAATATTTTCGTTTAAAGTTTTTACATCTTCTGAAGAGTGATCTTCGTCTTTATGGGTTCTTACATCCATATTTTTTGCAGTTTCCTTGCCAATCTTAAAATCTAAATTGTTTGCAAGCTGTTCAAGATAAATTCTGTTATGAAAACGAATGGCTGTTTTTTTGAGCATATTTTCATATCCAGTTCTATTTTGTTTTTTGAGCACTGAAAAAACAACATAATGACAAAAACTAGAAAAAGGGTACTTGACCGTTAAATCAAATAAATAAGCAAGCTCAGAATCATTAATCTGTTCCTTGTTTTTAAGAAGAAAATCGATATTTTTTAATGTTTTGTTTACCATTCTCCGCCAAAAATTTTATCAAAAATATCTTGAGTTATTTGAAAGTTAAGTTCTTCAACTAATTGCTCTTCAATCGTGTTAAAATCTGTTGAGGCATCATAATCAACAAATGCACTAAAGGGGGAGTTGTTTAAACCTATAGAATCGTTGAGTTTAAAATATGTATTTACTGATACGTTCATTTTAAGTCTGTTTTGTGCCGCAGTTTCACTTTGAGCTTGAATATTTATGGGGGAGACCATGTAGTTGCTGATTACACCAGTGATTTGAATATCTCCCTCACTATCTACTAAATTTAATTTCGTTTGAGCTTGCATAATATCTCTAAGACTTTCAGTAAATGAGGCAGACAAAAAAGCACCTCCAATGGTACTATTGTTTTCAAAAAAGTCAACTTGTACGGAATTAGCGTCTATTTCTTGACTATTTCCTCCGCCAGATTTAAAACTAAATTGTGGAAGTGCACAACTTGTTAAAGAGAAAACAACTATGATATAGGCTAGATGTTTATTCATTTCAAAATTTCGTATTCTTTGATTTTTCTGTACAGAGTTCTTTCAGATATACCTAGCTCTTTAGCAGCATTTTTTCTTCTGCCATTATGCTTTTTCAGTGCTTTTTGAATTAATTCTTTTTCTCGCTCTTCTAAAGATAAAGATTCTTCTATTTCAACACTTTCCTGAAAAGTGCCCTGAAAAGAATCAGTTGAGGTTTGATGTTCAATTTTATATTGATTAATTACAGGTTCTTCAGAATTAATACTTAAATCATCATTTGTGTTGTGTAACCTTGTAATAATAGCTGACTTTTCATTATTGCTTAATTCATTATTGTTGATTAAGTCCACAATCACTCTTTTCATTTCTGTAACATCGTGTTTTAGATCGAACAATACTTTATAAAGTAAGTCTCTTTCCGAAAAGTTTTCGTCTTTTTTGCTTTGGTCAATTACCATTGGTAAATTCTTGCCACCTGAAACGTTAGGTAAGTAAGATGATAATATTAGTGCATCTACATTTCGCTCACTCTCAATTACAGATATTTGTTCAGCGACATTTTTAAGTTGTCTAATATTTCCTGGCCAATTATAACTGGTTAGTTTTTCAACGGCATCGTCCATTAATTTTACACTTGGCATTCTGTATTTCTCCCCAAAATCAGCAGAAAACTTTCTAAATAGAAGGTGAATGTCATCTTTTCTTTCTCTTAATGGTGGTAAATAAATAGGAACAGTGCTTAATCGATAGAATAAATCTTCCCTGAATTTTCCTTTTTCAATAGCACTTTGGACATTTTCATTGGTAGCAGCAATTATTCTAACATTGGTTTTTTTAACTTTTGATGAACCAACCCTAATAAATTCTCCCGTTTCTAGGACTCTTAATAACCTTACCTGTGTAGGAAGAGGTAGTTCAGCCACTTCATCTAAAAATATTGTACCGCCATCAGCTACCTCAAAATAGCCTTTTCTGCTATCAGTAGCACCCGTAAAAGCACCTTTTTCATGACCAAAAAGTTCAGAATCAATAGTTCCTTCTGGAATGGCTCCGCAGTTTACAGCTATATATTCATGATGTTTTCTTGAGCTATAGTGATGAATAATTTTTGGCATATTTTCCTTACCCGTTCCACTTTCTCCCGTGATTAGTACAGTAATATCTGTTGGTGCTACTTGAACTGCAACATCCAATGCTCTGTTTAAGGCTGGAGCATTCCCAATAATACCGAATCTATTTTTTACTGTTTGTAAATTCATTTTTTAAACAATTTTCCCTTTTAAGGTAGCAGCAGTACAATCTTCGATTATAACATTGACATATTGCCCTTTTTTCACATTTTCTTTTGGAAATACAATCATAGTGTTCTCACTATTTCTACCACAAAAATTATCTTCCGATTTTTTGGAAGGACCTTCTACAAGTACTTCAAAAGTTTTACCAATACATTTCCTATTGCTTTCTAAAGAATGTGTACGCTGTAAATCAATTACTTCTTGTAGTCTTTCTTTTTTAACTTCTAGCGGAATATCATCTTCATACTTACGTTGTGCTAATGTTTTAGGTCTTTCGGAGTAAAAAAACATATAAGCAAAATCAAACTTCACGATATCCATTAAGCTTAATGTATTTTCATGGTCTTCATTAGTTTCTCCGCAAAAACCAGTAATTATATCAGTTGATATAGCACATCCTGGAATTATTTTTCTAATAGATTCAATTCTTTCTAGATACCATTCTCTTGTATACCCTCGATTCATTTTTTTAAGTACAGTAGAACTTCCAGACTGAATGGGTAAGTGTATGTAATTACAAATATTTTTATATTTCTGCATGATATGAAGCACATCATCAGTCATATCTTTAGGATGTGATGTTGAAAAACGAATTCTTAAGTCATCAGCTACATGAGCAACCATTTCTAGCAATTGTGCAAAGTTTGTAGTAGGTTGTTGTTGGTCTAGTATTTCCCCTTTTTTATTGATGTTCCACCTATAGCTATCTACATTTTGGCCTAGTAAGGTAACTTCACGATATCCATTTTTATAGAGCTCTTTAGCTTCAGCGACAATACTAAGTGGATTTCTGCTTCTTTCTCTTCCTCTTGTAAATGGAACAACACAGAAAGAACACATGTTATCGCATCCTCTCATAATTGAAATAAATGCAGAAACCCCATTGTTGTCAAGTCTTATGGGTGAAATATCAGCATATGTTTCTTCTCTGGATAAAAGTACATTGACACTTTTATGTCCATCTTCAACTTCTGTTAATAACCTTGGGAGATCTCTATAGGCGTCAGGACCAACAACCAGATCTACTAATTTTTCTTCTTCTAATAAACTTTCTTTCATTCGTTCGGCCATACATCCTAAAACACCAATAATTAAACTTGGATTATTTCTTTTTAGTTCATTAAAAGATTTAAGTCTATTTCTAACTGTAGATTCGGCTTTTTCTCTTATAGAGCAAGTGTTTAAAAGAATTAAGTTAGACTCCTCGTAGTTTCTTGTTGTTTGATATCCATGTTTGTCTAAAATGGAAGCTACAATTTCGCTATCAGAAAAATTCATTTGACAACCATAACTTTCCAAATAAAGTTTTTTGTCACTTTCTTTAGGATTTTCTAAAACAGTTGCTTCACCTTGGATTTCCTCATCAATTACCTTATTCATTTCCAATAATAATTTATTTCCCCAAAGGTATAACTTTAATCAAAAACTGACAATTTGTCAGCGTAAAAATGTGTATCAAATCTCCTAAATATATTGGTTTTGAAACCATCGAAATTTAAACTTACTTGTTTTTTACCCTTATTATTTTATTTCTTTGTAATGCAAATAACCAAATCATTTTTCTAATCAATGAGTAATTTAGTTATCGTAGAGTCTCCCGCAAAAGCCAAAACTATAGAGGGTTTTTTAGGGAGTGATTTTACTGTCAGATCGTGTTATGGACACATTAGAGAATTACCAAAAAAAGGCGATCCTATAGATGTTGAAAATGATTTTAGTCCAACTTATGTTGTCCCTCAAGATAAAAAGAAAGTAGTTTCAGAACTTTCATCCTTAGCCAAAAAATCTGAAATAGTATGGTTAGCAACGGATGAGGATAGAGAAGGAGAAGCTATATCATGGCACTTATTACATGCTTTAAAGTTAAAATCTGAAAATACTAGACGAATTACTTTTAACGAGATTACTAAAAATGCTGTGCTGAGAGCAGTTGATTCGCCTAGGGATATAGATGAAAATCTAGTTAATTCTCAGCAAGCTCGAAGAATTTTAGATCGATTAGTAGGTTATGAATTGTCACCAGTGTTATGGCGTAAAGTTAAACCAAATTTATCCGCAGGAAGAGTTCAATCGGTTACAGTAAAACTAATTGTTCAACGCGAGCAAGAAATAATAAATCACAAGCCTGTAGAAACATATAAAGTTACTGCTACGTTTATAAGTAATGAAAAGGCATTTAAAGCTGAATTAACTTCAAATTTAGGATCAAAAGAGGAAGCTGAATCATTTCTCAATTCATTAATTGATAAAACTTTTATTGTACAAAATATAGTAAAGAAACCTGGTAAAAGAACGCCATCAGCTCCTTTTATAACTTCAACATTACAGCAGGAAGCTAGCAGGGTTTTAGGTTACAGTGTTTCCAGGACGATGTCTTTAGCTCAGCGACTTTATGAGGCTGGTCATATTACTTACATGAGAACAGATTCAGTTAGTTTGTCAAAAGATGCTATGGCCGCTGCACAGCAGCAGATTTCAAGAGCATTTGGCTCTCACTACTGTAATCCAAGAAAGTATCAGAATAAAAACAAATCTGCTCAAGAAGCGCATGAGGCTATTAGACCAACCAATTTTGCAGTTGACTCATTAAATGACGATAGTCCTGAAGATAAGCTGTATAAGTTAATATGGAGAAAAACTGTTGCTTCTCAAATGAGTGATGCAGAAATAGAAAAAACAAATATTCAAATTAGTTGTGATGGACAATCTCAACCTTTTGTTTCTACTGGTGAAGTAATAAAATTTGATGGTTTTTTAAAGGTTTATGGAGTTGCAAATGATAAGGAAACGTCTGAATTACTGCCTTCTGTTCAAGAAGGAGAACATGTAGATTGTAAAGATGTAGTGGCTACTCAAAAATTTTCCAGACCACCTGCAAGGTATACGGAAGCTTCTCTTGTTAAAAAACTGGAAGACTTAGGAATTGGAAGGCCATCTACATACGCTCCAACTATAAAAACTGTTCAGGATAGGGGGTATGTTGAAATTAAAGATTTAGATGGTGTTGATAGGTCAGTTAATATAATTTCTTTAGTTAACAATGAAATAACTAAAACAACTCAGGTTGAAAAAGTTGGTGCTGATAGAAAAAAAATGATTCCCACTACCATTGGTGAAGTAGTAAATGAATTCTTATCAGAACATTTTGTAAAAATTATGGATTACAATTTTACAGCCGATATTGAAAAAGAATTAGATGCTATTGCAACTGGTCAATTAAATTGGTCAGATATGTTGGAAAAATTCTATAAACCTTTTCATAAAAATGTAATTCATACTCAAGAAAATGCAGAAAGAGCAAATGGGGAGCGGTTTCTAGGTGATGACCCAACTACCGGTGAGCCAGTTTTTGCAAAACTTGGAAAATACGGTCCCATTATACAAATAGGAGACACCAAAGATGAGGATAAGAAACCAAGGTTTGCAAGTTTAAAAAGTGATCAAAATATAAAATCAATAGATCTACAATCTGCGCTTACTTTGTTTGAATATCCTAAACTTCTTGGTCATCATGATGGCGATGAAGTTTTTTTAAAATTGGGTCGTTTTGGACCTTACCTTCAATTCGCTAAGTCCAATGTTTCTATTCCAAAAGGTATGGATGTAGATCAAATTGATATGCAGTTTGCTGTTGAGCTTATTCAAAAGAAAAAAGAAGCTGATGCACCTATACATCATTACGAAGGAAGTCCAGTAACAAAAGGTAAGGGTAGATTTGGGCCATTTATAAAATGGAATAATATATTCATCAATGTGAACAAAAAATATGATTTTGATAATCTATCTGAGGAAGATATTGTTGCATTGATTGAGGAAAAAAAGCAAAAAGAAAAAGATAAGCTAATTCATAATTGGGAAAATGAAGGCATTACCGTTGAGAAAGGTAGGTGGGGAAAAGTATTTGTTATTTCTGGAAAAAAGAGAAAACAACTTGATGCTAAAAAAGATCCTAAAGCGCTAACATTAGAAGAGGCCAAGACAATTTTAAAATCCTAAATTCATGAATTTGGATATTTATTTCCAGCCAATTGAATCGATTGATGTAAAAAAGAATACAATTGGATCAATTTGTGAAATCTACAATACAAATTTCCCTGATTGGGAATCCTCTGATATAGTTTTAATTAGCGTTGATGAAAATTTAGGATTACCTGAATTAACAAATCTAGAAAGTAACCACGTTAAAATAAGGCAGCAGTTGTATAACTACCATTTAGCCAAGGGAAATAAATTAAAAATGGCTGATTTAGGTATTATAAAGAAGGGAGCTAGCACTTCAGATACTTATGCTGCTTTAGAAGACATTACTGCTGAAATTCAAAAAAAAGGCAAGCTACTATTGATTCTTGGCGGTACTCAAGATTTGACCTATGCTAATTATCTTGGATATAAAAAGTTGGAGCAAACTATCAATGTTGCATGTATTGATCAGAAAATTGATTTAGAAATAAGTAGCGAGTCGCCAATTTCTTCTAACAATTTCATAAATCATCTACTAACTTTTCAACCAAGCTTTTTATTTAATTTTTCCATTTTAGGTTGCCAACAATATTACATTTCTGAGGAACAATTGAATCTATTTGATGAACTATATTTTGATTATTTAAGGCTAGGAGAATTGAATCATAACATTAAGCTTGCCGAACCTTATTTAAGAAATTCAGATATCATTTCTCTTGATATGTCATCAATTAGAAGAGCTGAATTTTCGGGTTCTACTGATAATGGACCAAATGGTTTTTTTGCCAATGAAATATGTCAAATAGCTAAATATGCAGGTATTAGCGATAAATTATCAAGTTTTGGTGCTTATAATTTCTCTAAAAACTTAGAGTATCATGAAGTTGAATTAACAGCTCAAATATTTTACTTTATAATAGATGGGTATTGTCATAGAAAAAAGGATTATCCAGTTGGCACGAAAAAAAATCATGTAAAGTATGCTGTTTTTCATGAGGAATTGAACCACAATTTAGTATTTCATAAAAGCCCCAAGTCTCAAAGATGGTGGTTGGAAGTTCCATACCCTCCACTTAAGGATTTTAAATTTGAACGACATAATTTAGTGCCTTGTAATTATGAAGATTACTTAACATCACAAAAAGGATTGATACCAGATCTTTGGTGGAAGACTTACAGGAAGTTAAATTAGTTTAATTTTATTATCTTTACCATCTTAAAATTAGTACTTTTTAGTGAAAATTGATTGAAACTAAACTCTTTTTAGTTCCTAACAATTTGATTACTAACATGTTATATATATGAAAAAAATTGTAATTGCGTTTTTATTTGCTGGATTGGTGGTTGGCTCTAATGCCCAACAAGATTATCAAATTACCCATTACATGTTTGATAATTTATCTTTCAATCCTGGATATGCGGGTATGAATAATAATATTTGTGGAACTATATTAGGACGTCAACAATGGGCAGGTTTCACGGGTAGCCCAACTACGGGCATACTAAATGTTCATGCACCTGTTGAGTTGGTAAGAGGTGGTATTGGACTTACTTACGTCAATGACCAATTAGGTTTTGAAAAAAATAATATTGCGAGATTAAATTACTCATATCACATGGGCATAGGTGCTGGACAATTAGGTATAGGCGCAAGTGTAGGTATTCTTCAGAAAAGTATTGAGGCGCAATGGCAAACGCCATCCGGAAACCCTTGGAATCAAGATCCAAGTATTAATGGAGATCAAATGTCAGGAGTTGTTCCAGATTTCAATCTAGGTGTTTTCTACAAAACTAATGAGTTGTATTTAGGTATTTCTACAACCCATTTAGGTGGACTAAAAATGAATAATTTAAATGTCGAAAATGTACATCACTACTGGATTACGGCTGGTTATAATTACGATATTAATCCTGATATTAAGTTGAGACCGAGTTTGCTTATTAAGTCAGATGCTTCATCAACTATAATGGATGTCAATGTAAATGCTTTGTTCCAAAACAAGTTTTGGGGAGGAATTACATGGAGAGTTGGTGATGAAATTGCTCCCATGCTGGGCTATCAGCACTCTTTAGGAGATGGAAGTTCACTAAGAATAGGTTATGCCTATGGCTATACCACAAGTGAAATTGGTTCTTACAGCTCTGGTTCACATGATATAATGTTGAATTATTGTTTCAGTTTAGCTAAACCTCCAACCATAGAAAAATCAAAAAATCCAAGATTCTTATAAAGAATAATGAAACTAAAAAAATTAAATAACGTATTAAGTGGTCCCTCAAACGCTAAAGTTAGGGGCTTTTTAAAAGAGAATAAGATGAAAAATATACTTTATTTTATTTCAGTAATTTTCCTATTAGGAAGTTGTGCAACTTCTGGTGGAAATGGTGAATTAGTTGGTGTTTTAGGTAGGCCAGTATGGTATCAAACAGATCCCTATGGCATGCTTTACATTCCTGCAGGTGCATTTAACATGGGGCAAAGTGACCAAGATGTTCCTTTAACTCATTACAATGAAACTAAAACAGTTTCTGTTGGTGCATTCTACATGGATCAAACAGAAATTACCAATAATGAATACAGACAGTTTGTCTACTGGGTTAGAGATTCCATAGCACGTAGAATTTTAGGTGCAGAATTTCCAGAGGAGTTTTTAATTGAAACCTATGATGACGAATTAGAAGTTAAAGATGAAGCTGATTGGCAGTTAAATTGGAACTCAAGATTTGAATATATCTCTTTTAATCCATCAAGAGGTCACAACTCCGAGTATGCTCCATTGCTAGCTCAAATGTTTTTAAATGAAAGTGATAGATTCTACCAAAGAAAAGAGTTTGATACAAGAAAATTCATGTTTGAATACTATTGGATTGATCTTCAAGAAGCGGCTAAAAAAGGTCGTCCTTTGATTAAGCGTATTTCGAATACTGATGCAGATGAGGACGAAGATCATAGGGTTAAAATGAAGAATCCAAATATGCCGTTTCCAGCAGAGCCTGGACAAGTAAGAGGAAAAGATTTGAATTTAGGATTCAGAAATAGTAAAGGACAAAATAATGCTATTAGAGGACATGAGGATAGATCTAGATTTATCATCAAAGAGGTTATTAATGTTTATCCTGATACGCTTTGTTGGATTCATGATTTTACTTATGCCAACAATGAGCATATGTCCAATATGTATTTTTGGCATCCAGCTTATGATGAATACCCTGTAGTTGGTGTTACTTGGCAACAATGTAATGCATTTAATGTGTGGAGAACACAATTGCTAAATTCATGGAGAAAATCTCATATGCTTCCTTTTGTTCAAGATTTCAGACTTCCAAGTGAAACTGAATGGGAATATGCTTCTAGGGGTGGTTTAGATAATAATCCATACCCATGGGGTGGACCATATATAAGAAATTCAAGAGGGTGTTTCCTAGGGAACTTTAAACCTCTAAGAGGAAGATACATGGAGGATGGTGGTTTTCACACTGTTAAATCTAATTCGTACCATCCTAATGATTTTGGATTATACTGTATGTCTGGTAATGTTGCAGAATGGTGTCGAACTGCGTTTGACGAGTCTGTTTACGAATATGGACATGACATGAACACTGAATATATATATCACGCGCTTGATCATGACCCTCCTTCTATGAAAAGAAAAGTAGTTAGAGGTGGTTCTTGGAAAGATATTGGTTACTATCTTCAGACAGGTACAAGATCTTATGAGTATCAAGACACGGCTAAGTCTTACATTGGATTCAGAAGTGTAATGAACTACTTAGGTAGAGGTGGACCAAATAAAGAAGGTGATTTTTAACATTTTCTTAAAACAAAACACAAAAAAAACATTTATTATTACTAACTAAATTTATTTATTAACTCTAAAATCTAAAAATTATGAGCGGAGGTGGCTTTTTTGCAAGTAAAATGTTTAAAAACATTATGAAATTCGTTTACGGCTGGGGTGGTGCAATCGTTATTGTAGGTGCATTATTCAAAATTCTTCACCTTAAAGGGGCAGACGTAATGTTGGTTATTGGCTTATTGACAGAAGCTGGTATATTCTTTATTTCGGCATTTGAGCCATTACATGAAGAAATTGATTGGACTTTGGTTTATCCAGAGCTAGCATTAGGACACGCAGATGATGATGATTTACACGAGTTGCCAGAAAGTTCTGATGAAACTGTAGTTGAGCAATTGGATAATATGCTTGCTAAGGCAAAAATAGAACCCGAACTCATAGAAAGTCTAGGAACAGGAATGAGAAATTTAAGTGATAGTGCTGGAAAGTTGAGTGACATGACTTCTGCTTCTGAAGCTAATAATGAGTTAGTTGAAAACCTAAGAGGTGCATCAAGTAAAGTAGGTGAATTATCTTCTGCATATGACAGTGCTGCAAGTTCAATAAATGAAATAACAAATATTTCTGCTGGTGATTCAAATTTTGGAGAGCAGTTAAGCAAAGTATCCGGTAATCTTTCTGAGTTGAATAATGTTTATGAAATGCAACTTAAGGGAGCTAGCGATCACTTAAAGTCTAGTGAAGAAATGTATGCAGGAATCAATGAATTAATGTCTAATCTTCATTCCTCTTTAGAAGATACAAGAAAGTACAAAGAGACCATGTCTGAATTAACTTCAAACTTAGCCTCATTAAATACCGTTTATGGTAATATGCTTTCTGCAATGAATGTAAATAGTTAAATTAATTAACAACTTAAAAATTATCTAACATGGGAGGAGGTAAAGAAACCCCAAGACAGAAAATGGTTGGTCTAATGTACTTAGTGCTTATGGCCATGCTTGCAATGAATGTATCAAAAGAGATTATTAATGCTTTTGTTACGCTTAACAATAAGTTGGAATCAAGTATTGAACAAACAGAAGCAGCTAACTCAGAGTTATCAGGCTTTTTTGAATCTGCCTTTACAACTCTTAAAGCCCAAGGAGCACCCCCTTCAGAGCTTGCTAGGGTTGAGATGCACAAAAACACCAACGATACTATCGTAGAGTTTACTAGGAAAATGGCTAATGATATTGTCAAAAGAAACATGTTCATTCTTATTTCAGCTTTAGATCCTAACACAACATTTGAAGAAATTGATGGAATTGATAAAGCTATTTTAACTGATGATGCTGAGGCCAAATCTAGATTGGAAGCTCTTATCAACAAAGTTAATACCATGGGCCTAATGAAAGAAGAAGAACATGGTGATGATCATAGTGGTGGTCATGACGATGGTCATGTAGATCCTTATGAAAATGTTCTATTTCACATTGATGATGATGGATACATACACATCAAAGATCTTGGTGGTTACATGAAAAAAGATGATTACGACACTCCAACTCGATTAATGGCCGGACCTGATTTTGAGCACATTGCTGAGGAAG
>CAJWIX010000027.1 GCA_913042175.1 uncultured Flavobacteriales bacterium | reverse complement strand
AATGTTTACTTTTATCCAGTACAAAGCTATAATTATTATCTTCTGCTAAAGATTCTATAGCCTTATATATTTTCCTTTGAATAGGTTGAATTAATTCTTTTCTCTTCTTAAAAAGGTCTCCACCTACTCCAAATTTTTTACTCTGAAATGCCCTTATCTCCAAGGATAAATCATGTATTTCTTGTTCTCTTTCTCTTTTAGTTTCTTCAGGAAGAAGAATTTCATTTTTCTTTAAATCGTTCTTTTTTTGTTCTAAAAGTTCATTTTTAGCTTTAATTTCTTGCTGCCACTTTTCAGATAAATCATCAATTTGCTTTTGCGCTTTCTGGTAGCTCTCCATTTGATCTAAAATGTATTCGGAATCTACAAATGCGAATTTTTGGGCCAACAAGGTTAGACCAAAAAATAAAGTGAAAACGGTTATTAAAATTCTGTTTAAAATCATTGTTATTTAAAGTTCTCCAATATTCATGCCAATAGTGAAATGAAACTGACCTCTATAACCATTGGCATTAATCTGAGCATTGTGATTTATTTCGCCAGCTGCACCAGCATCTAATGGATCAAAACCAAATCCATAATCAAGACCTAACAAACCAAACATGGGTAAGAATATTCTTACACCAAGCCCAGCAGATCTTTTCACTTTAAAGGGATTATACTTCTTATAATCATTCCATGAGTTTCCTGCCTCTACAAAACTCAATAAATAAATAGTTGCAGAAGGATTCAAACTTACAGGATACCTCAACTCCATAGTATATTTACTTATTAGTCGATCACCTGTTGTAGAGGAAATAGTCTGCTCATCATATCCTCTTAGTGCTATAATTTCTCTACCATCCAAATTGAAACCAGAAAGCCCACTTCCACCTAAATAAAATCGTTCAAAAGGTGGTGCTCCCAAATTCTTATTCCATCCGTTTAACAAGCCAAAACCTAATCTTGCATTAACTACCAATTTTTTATCTCTTGATATTGGGGTAAACCATGAGGTAGTAAATTTAATTTTATTGTACTGCAAGAACTTGTACTTCTCCTGATCCTCCAATTCATTATGATCTGTAAAGCCATTAACTCTTGAATATGGATATACACTGGTTTTAAAAGTCAAGGAAACAGATGAACCACTCCTTGGATATAGCGGCTGATCGATACTATTTCTTGAAATATTCCACTTGAAATAAGGATTATTTACATAACCGTCAGAAAAACTAAATACGTTACCAAAATTATTTAACTCATAATATTGATACCCTAATTCATAGTAAACACTAAAATAATCATCTGGCCATTTCAATCTTTTACCAAGTCCCATAGAAACGCCCGTTATCTTAATTAATCTTCTATTGGGATTTAAAATTTTATTTCCTTCGCTGTCTGTTGTGTCAAAAAGGTGTTTTCTATCATATGATTGTAAAGAGTGGTAAGCTGAAATGGTGAAAGAGTTGGGCTTCTTACCTCCTAACCAAGGTTCTGTAAATGACATATTATAACTCTGGAAAAAATATCCACTGGATTGAGCTCTGACACTCAAACGTTGTCCATCTCCAGATGGCAAAGGAGACCAAGCCCCTTTTTTAAAGAATTTTCTTGCCGAAAAATTATTGAATGACACCCCTAAAGTCCCAACCAATGAGTTATTTCCCCAACCTCCAGATAACTCAATTTGATCATTAGGCCTTTCTTCCACAACATACTCAATATCAACTGTACCATCATTAGGGTTTGGCATAGGGTTAACTCCTAATTTCTCTGGATCAAAATATCCATTTTGCGCTAACTGACGTTGGGTTCTAATAATAGCATCACGAGAAAATAAATCTCCAGGGTGAGTGTACATATCTCTTATGATAACATGATCACTTGTTTTTGTATTTCCAGTAACATTGATATTTTTAATTCTTGCTTGTTTACCCTCGTAAATCTTGATTTCTAAATCAATGGAATCATTGTCTACTCGTTTTTCAATTGGGTTAACTTGGAAAAATAGATACCCATCATCCATATACAAAGAACTTATATCTGTCCCATTGGGGTTCATGAATAACTTGGTATCAAGTGTTGCTTTGTTATAAGGTGAACCTCTTTTAATACCTAAAATGGTATCCAATAAACCACTTGAATATTTATTATTTCCACTCCACGTAATTGATCTTATGTAATAAGCATTTCCTTCATCAATTGTCATTTCAAGATTTAGCGTTTCATCATCGTAAAAGTAAATGGTATCATAGGTGATTTTTGCATCTCTGTAGGACAATTCATTGTATTTGTTTATGATATTTTCCTTATCTGAATCAAAAAGTGAATATTGAAATTTAGATCTCTTATAAAACCTATACCAAAGCTTTTGTTTGGTATCCTTCATTAATCGCTTTATTTTTTCATCTGAAAGTGCTGAATTACCATTAATAGTAATCTCATTGATCTTAAACTTATTTCCCTTTTCAACATTAATTTTTAGAATTCTACTATTGTTTACCAAAGTATCGCTAGTTGTTGTAATAGTAGCCTTTGCATTGAAAAATCCTTTTCCAACAAAATAATTTCTTGAAATATTTTTAACCTTCATCAATAATGCATCGGTAATTATTTTACCACTGTATAAATCAAGATCATCTCTTAGTTGATCTGCTTCAGATTTGGACACACCAGAAAAGCTATATCTTGACATACGCTCTCTTTCTTGTAATCTGATTCTCAAAAATAAATTTTCACCTTGAGACTTATCTTTTAATATTTCGACATGTTTAAATATGCCCTGTTCCCATAATTTCTCGATGGCTGTAGCTATTTTCTCCCCAGGAACAACTATTTTTTCACCTCTTACAAGACCAGATTTTTGAATAATCATATCATGATCGAAATGAACTACTCCATCCACCGTAATGGCTGCTAATGTATATTCTCTTGGATTCATGTAATCCATGAAATCATCTTGCCCAGATACAGTAGTAAATGCTGAAATACAAAGAGATAATATGATGTAACGAAGCTTATTCATCAGTTATTTGTTCTGAGGTTTTACCAAATCTGCGCTCTCTTTCTTGATAATCTTTTATAGCTTTGTAAAAGTGTTCTTTCTTAAAATCTGGCCACAATGTTTTAGTAAAATACAATTCTGTATAAGCCAATTGCCACATTAAAAAGTTACTAACTCTATTTTCACCACTTGTTCTTATAAGCAATTCGGGGTCTGGATAATTTGCAGTGCTTAAATAAGAACTTATTAAATCTTCATTTATTGCTTCTACAGATAAACTTCCATCTTTAGCCTCACCAGCCATTTTTTTAATGGCTTGTGCAATTTCCCATCTTGAACTGTAACTAAGTGCCAAAATCAGGGTAATTCCTGAATTATTTTTGGTTCTTTCTTTCGCTTCTTTCAGAGCGACCTGACATGAATCTGGTAAAATATTTGTATTTCCAATGGTGTCAAGCTTAACCCCTTTTTCATTTAACTCCTCAACTTCATCGTATATCGCTTTGACCAACAAATCCATTAGAGCAGCAACCTCTTCCTTTGGTCTGTTCCAATTTTCTGTACTGAATGCATAAAGAGTAAGGTACTTAATTCCAATTTCTCCAGCAGCAGTTAATGATGCTCTAACAGATTCAACCCCATTAGTGTGGCCAAAAATTCTCATTTCACCTTTTTGCTTAGCCCATCTCCCATTACCGTCCATAATAATGGCGACATGTTTTGGAATATTTTCTTTATCTAAATACAGGTCATTCATAAAGCAGCGCGAATTTCAAAAAAATAGATGAAAAAAAGAAATATTTTACCAATTAGGACAAGATGAATCACTAAAGAACTCATATGTGAATACAAGTCCAAAAACTGTATACCAATCTTTATCTGCAGCATTACCTCTTTGTAGGCCATAGCTAGATTGATTAATACCCTCTGCTGTTTTGGCTTTATCACTTAAAACTCTTGCTAAAGTTCCTGATTCTGCTTCAAGAACATCCAGGTTTGGATATAATCCACTAACATCATCTAAATAATCTGTAAATGTCTTTCTAATCCCATATTCCATGCACAATGAGGTATGATGAGAGAAATTTACTTTTACACCAATGCCAAATGGAATTACAATTTGATTTAATGAATATTTCTTTTGTGAAGTAAGTGAAGTACCCTGACCTTCAGTACCCAATGGCTGTAATTCTATCCACTCGCCATTATAAAGTGCTTTAGGATTCATTCGCATGTAATTGATACCACCAAAAAAATATGGTGTACCAAAAGCAGCCAATGCAGTGTTGTTTTGCCCAGGGTGAAATGGAAAGAAATCGATTTCCATAACTGGACCTAATTCAATAACATCAGATTTAAAACTTAAATTTCTATTTATTTGTTGTACTACACCAGATTTGAAGTCGTCACCTTGAACACGATTATACATCAATTGAAACCTTAAAGAAACACGATCATTTGGAAAATCCTTTTTAAAAATGGCACCAAGTGAAAGATCAGTTTGACCAAAATGAGATTTATTTAATTCACCTCTGTAATATGCTCCACCAAGAAATAAACCAAATTCCTTTACTTGAGCAGAAATTGAATTAAAAGCTAATAGTGAAATAATTAATTGAAATATAACTTTTTTCATTCGTGCTAAAGTTATAAAACTTATGTGTTAAAAACGTTAAAAAAACTAATTTCTGGAATCTTTTCCCCAAAATAGTTTGTTACGAATGGTTTTAAAGAAATTTTGATCCGTTAATTCTATTAATTTGATGGAAAAATTAGCTTTTTTTAGAATTATCTTTTTTCCATTATCAATAGAAACAGGCCTACTATCCATGGTTAACAAAAATTGACCTTCTCTAGATTCTGCATGTAAACAAATTTCTACATCATCACTAACTACCAATGGTCTTAGGTTTAGGTTATGAGGAGCAACAGGTGTTATTACAAAATTATCTGATCCTGGAGTTAATATGGGACCTCCACATGAAAGTGAGTAAGCAGTTGACCCTGTCGGAGTAGCTATAATTAATCCATCTGCCCAATATGTATTTAAGTAATTGTTATTTATTTCCGCGTTAATTTTTAACATGGATGATGAATCTTTTTTAACCAATGTGATTTCATTTAAGGCAAAATTACATTGGGAATCAAAAAGATCAGATGAATTACTTACTTCTAACAGCGTTCTTTTGTCAATTTTGAATTTATTATTTGAAATAGCATCTACAGCTTGGGCAATATCATCTTGAGTAATATTTGCCAAAAAACCCAACCTTCCAGCATTAATGCCTAAAATGGGAATTTGACTGTCTTTTACCATGGTAGCTGTATCTAAAAAAGTTCCATCCCCTCCAAAGCTTATGAGAATATCAACAGCATTGTGAATTAAATCATCTCCTTTGAATAACTTATCCCCAAGATTTTCCATGAAGATATTTTTGTGTTCAAATAAATTATCATGAAAATATAATTCAGCATTTGTTTTTTCTCTCAAAGATTTAACTAACATCTCCAAAAACTGGACATTATCGGCATGAATTAGTTTACCATAAATACCAATTTTTCTCATGAATCCAGATTTAAATAGTTCATTAGATGATCATACCTTTCTTGAAACTCACTACTTGTTTCATCATCCGTATATAATTCATGTATTGTATAATCATATCTTGAAAAAGTTTGTAAAACCGGCCCCAATTTAGACTGATTAACCTTTAATGTAATTTTTAATTGATTACCATCTGGAACATTCTCGGTATAGAAACCCAATATTTTAGCATTGTTACTTTCAATAATTTGTGCAATTTGAGACAAATGATAATCAAAATCATTCATTAAAAGCACTATAATCGCACCCTTTTGATTAAATCCTGTATTTAAACTAATTACTTCCATTAAATGATAAGCAGAAATAGCTCCAATAAATTCACTTTGCTCGTCTATAACTGGGATAACAGTAAGCTGATGTGTAGACATAACTTGCATTACTTTATATAAATGATGTGATTTTTTTACTGAGAATTGATGGCCTGTAAAATTTAAATCTTCAACCCTGTCATTCAGCGTATTATGATCAAATATCATCTCGTCTGAGACAAGACCAACATATTGTCCATTATTTACAACAGGCAGGTGTTTTACTTTGAATTCATCCATCCATAATAGTGCTTTCTCCATGCTTTCTTTTGGCATTATTGGAGGCACATCATTATTTATTAAATCTACAGCTTTCATGAATAATTAAAGTAAAAATACAATTAAACTATCTAAGAAAATAAATTGTCTTTTAATTTTGTAGCTAATTATGACAGCTTTAAGTATAAACATCAACAAAATAGCAACTTTAAGAAATGCAAGAGGAGGTAACATTCCTAACTTAATTCAACATGCTATAGATTTAGAAAAATTTGGTGCTCAGGGAATTACGGTTCACCCCAGGCCAGATGAAAGACATATTAGATATGATGACGTTAGAGCTCTTAAGGAAGTTCTTTCTGTTGAATTTAATATTGAGGGAAACCCCAAAGAAAATTCTTTTGTAGAATTGGTTTTAAAGACTAATCCAGAACAAGTTACCTTAGTTCCTGATTCTAGCACTCAGCTTACCTCTGATCACGGATGGGATACAATCAAAGAGTTTGATTACTTAAAGGATATTATAGCGCTATTTAAATCTAAAAATATAAGAACTTCCATTTTTGTAGATCCAGTTGAAAAAATGATAGAAGGAGCTGCAAGAGTAGGTACTGATCGAATAGAACTATATACAGAATTTTATGCTGCTAATTATGAATCAAATAAAGAAGAAGCCATTAAGGATTATGTAAATGCAGCAAAAGTGGCCAATAACTTAAACATAGGCATAAACGCTGGTCATGACTTAAACTTAATTAACCTACAATATTTTTATTCGAAAATTGAAAATTTAAAGGAGGTATCAATTGGCCATGCTTTGATTGCAGATGCACTATATTATGGGATGGAAAATACTGTTGGCATGTATTTAAAATGTCTAAAACCATGAAATTAAACTTTAAAAAAATAGGGGAAGGAAATCCACTATTAATAATACATGGACTTTTTGGTTCTTCTGACAATTGGGGAATGCTAGGTAAAAAGTTTGCAGAAAAATATACGGTCTATTTAATAGATTTAAGGAACCATGGACGTTCTCCACATAGCAGCACGATGAATTATGAAGCTATGGCAGATGACTTGTATGAATTAATACAAGATGAAAAAATACTAAACCCCTCACTTATTGGACATTCTATGGGAGGTAAAGCAGCGCTATTTTTTAATGAAAAATACAATAGTGTTTTACACAAACTTATTGTAGCTGATATTGGAATTAAATCTTATCCAATGCACCATGATGTTATCATAAGAGGCCTAAAAAACGTTAACCTAAATGTCATTTCTTCTAGAAAAGAAGCTCATGATGCATTAGCTAAATATGTTACTGAACTAGGTATTCAACAATTTCTATTAAAAAACCTGTATTGGATAGAAAAAGGGAAATTAGCTTGGAGAATGAATTTAGAGGTTATTATTGATAATATACATGAAATATTAACAGAAATTAAAGTTCAAGACAACAAGACTGAAACCCTATTCTTAAGAGGTGAATTATCAAATTATATATTAGAAGAAGATATAGATCAGCTAAAAATAGCTATGCCAAATTCTTCAGTAAAGACAATCAAAAATGTGGGACACTGGTTGCATGCCGAAAATCCAACAGAGTTCTATGAACTTACCACATCATTTATAGAATAAAAAAAAGAGGGCGAACCCTCTTTTAAAAATGATAAAACAACTTAATTATTTTGTATAAGTAGCTGTACAAGTTCCTGAACCAGCTAAACCTGCATCATAGTCATAATTGATGACAATTTCATCACCTGTATCATTTATAGTTCCAGATCCTGATAAAGTAACATCTATTGATAATGGTGCTTGACCAACTGAAAATACGTTTTGTGGTATAGTAACGACATTGCCATCAATGGTACCAGAAATTTGACTAATAAATGTATTAAAGTTATCAATGATAAATTCGTTAGTTGAATTCCCTTGTATGATAGTTTGGCTATCATTAATGATATCTTGACCTATTAATTGACAATCATGACTTACATAGTAGGTACTCAATAGACTACTGACACAAATACCAACATTTATTGTTCTTTCAACAGTAGATACATTTCCATTCTCATCAGTTGAAGTGTAAGTAATCGTATAACTTCCAACAGTTCCATTATCCAAATTACTTGTAATATCTATTAAATCACTAATATCAACATCATAAGCATCAATAGATTGAATTCCTGGATCAACCAGCGAGTCTCCAAGACAAAGATCCATTATAGCATCTCCCAAAAGAGTTAGTTCTGGTGGAGTTTTCTTCTTGCCACAAGAAGAAAAAACCATAACGATTAACAAAACAATTAGAGATATATTAAAATTTTTAACGTTCATATTTATTAAGTTTAATGAATAACGAATTTATAACTTATACTGTTGTTTTCCAAAACAAGGTGAGCTATATACATACCTGAATCTAGATTACTTAAATCTAAGGTAGAAGAATTTTGTCCTTTAATCTTAAACTGTTTTAGACATGACCCACTCATATCAAAAACACTTATTATTCCATGAGTAGAAAGGTTTTTTAACTCCAATACCTTATTTTGGTCTTGATAAATTATTTTAATGTTATCTGTATTTGATACATTATAACCAACCGTTCCTCCTAACATTATTGTCATTGAAACGGGTAAATGATCGCTCATGTAATAGAGTGCATTTGCAATATCTGCAGAAACAGCAGTATTAGTTCCATTATTAATGGACTGATTGTAATGGTTCCCGTCTTGACCCTCTGCAACATAGGTGTTCTCCACATACATAACGCCATCGTTGCCTGAAAGTATATCTTCAGAAACAAAAATGAAGTCAAAGCGATCATCCATACCTCCATGTGCTCCACCTGCATAACCAACTGTTCCTGCACGTGTACTTTGAGTATGGTAGTTTTTATAACCCACATTTGTATGCCAATTACCCATTCTATTAATAGGATCTTTTAATTGTAAACCTTGGCCGTATAAAATCTCCTGACACCCAGATTCAGTATGGTTGTAAAAATTGAAATCACCACCAACTATTAACCTACTATTTCGGTTATTATTAACTAAGAAATTTTTTAAAATCACAGCATCCTGATCTCTCCAATTTACGTTTGATGTTTCACTGCCTGCTTTTAGGTGCAAAGAATAGAGGTACAAAAAAATAGTATCATTAGTTGTGGCTAAGTCAGCCTCATTGTAGTACAATACATATTCGCTGATATCTCTCAATGTAGTAACAATTTGTTGTTGACTGTATAAAGTGAACTTATCATGATCATAAAACAACATATTATCTGTATCTGGACCATCATAAAACACCGCACTTGAGAATCTATTGACCCCGTTTGTATTTAGTGCATTATTTTTAATTAAAGCTGCTCCATTAAAAGATGTCAATTCATTAACCACAAAAATATCTGGGTTAACAAAATCTAAAACTTTTTTAAGTGTATCTATTCTATCCTGCTGTGCAGCAGGAAAATCAAGTAAATTATAGTATGTAATTTTTACAGAGTCTTGCGCAATTAGTACTACATTAATCAATATTATTACAGAAATAGAAAGAAATAATCTCATTACATCTTTTTCACAAGAAATAAATATACCGGAAAATGATCGCTATAACCACCCATAAATGTTGAACCAACATAGGTTCTGAATGGATAGCCTTTAAAATTTCCTTTTTTATTCTTTAAAAATGGTTTATTAAAAATGACAGATCTATAATAGGTCAAGTCATCATAGGATTTATTTTTATCTATTAGAGAAGAAGTTATGATAAATTGATCAAATAGATTCCATTGGTCACGGTAGGCTAATGTGCCAATACCTTTTTTGTAGTAATCTCCCATGGTATTAAATAAATCACCATCCTTTACACTTAGCATATCTCTTTTAGCATCCAACACATCTTTTATACTTGGTGAAACAGGATCATCGTTAAAATCTCCCATTAAAATGACTTTTGCGTTAGGATCTTCCATTCTCAAAGAGTCAATGATGGACTTTGATAATTTTGCAGCCTCCATTCTTTTTGGTCTACTTCTAGCCTCCCCACCTCTTCTAGATGGCCAATGTATTACTATAAAATGAATTTTTTCGTTAAGTAACCTTCCTGAAACTACCAATTGATCTCTTGTGAAAAAATCATCCCTTTCAGGAATAATTAATCTAACCGATTTACTGGAAGTTACTTTAAAATGTAGAGGGTCATATAATAATGCACAATCAATTCCTCTTTTATCTGGACCCTCATGCTGAACAATTTTATAATTTTTATCAGCAATACTTTCTTGACGAACAAGGTCTTGCAGCACTTGTCTATTTTCAATTTCACAAACGCCTATTACGCTTGGGCCAAGAGGAGTAACTTCTTTACCTAATTTACTTATGGCATAAGCCATATTATGAAGCTTATGGTTATAACGTTGACTATTGAAATTTTTTGGACCATGTGGGGTGAAATCTTCCTGGAGAATTTTATTTGTGTCTGGATCGACAATGGTATCAAATAAATTTTCCAAGTTATAAAATGCTACACATTCCAAGGCAAGTGAAGGCGATTCCGTTACTTGAGCAGATAGTAGCTTACAAATAAATATCGATGTTAATAAATAAATTTTGATATGCATGCATATAATTTTTACTAATATACTACTTTTGCGACCTCTTGGATAAGAAACAAATTATTTATACTATTTTGAGTACCAAAATGCATGCCAATAAAATAAACATCACACTTTTATTCTTGTTTTTAGCCACTTTTACTAAAAGTTGGTCTCAAACAGATTCTATCTTTAATGAAGATAGTGTAGATATTCTAGTACCTGTATTTACCACTACTGTAGATTTATTAGAAAATGAATCACAATCACAAGATATTAGTGGACTACTTCAATCTTCAAGGGATGTTTACGTGAATCAAGCAGGATTTAATTTTAGTGCTGCAAGATTTAGACTTAGAGGTTACAGCTCTGAAAATACACGTATTTTCTTCAACGGAATCCCGGTCAATGATCCTGAAAATGGGTGGACAATATGGAGTTATTGGGGAGGTCTAAATGATATCACAAGATATCCTGAAAATAAATTTGGCATATCAAGTGCAGATGCCACATTTGGAAGCATTGGGGGCTATTCTTATATCTCTGCTCTTCCATCTGAGAAAAAAGTGGGTTCAAGATTTTCTTATGCTGCCACAAACAGATCTTATAGGAACAGGTTAATGTACACCTATAACACTGGTTTAAATAGCAAAGGCTGGGGATTACTTATTAGTGGATCCTCAAGGTGGTCAGATGAAGGATATGTTCCTGGCACTTACTACAGTTCGGGAAGTTACTTATTGTCTGTTGAGAAAAAGGTAAATGAAGCACATAGGCTAAACTTCATGGTACTAGGTGCCCCAACAGTTCAAGGGAGACAAGGTATTGCTATTCAAGAAACATATGATTTAACAGGTGACAATTTTTATAATCCATATTGGGGTTATCAAACTCAATCAGATGGAACTCTAAAAAAACGCAATGCTAGAAATAGAGACAACCACAAACCCTACATGACATTAGCTCATTATTGGAATATTTCTGACAAACTTAACCTTCAAACAAACCTTTATGCCATTACTGGTAAAACTGGAAACACCAACCTGAACTGGTATGATGCTAAAGACCCAAGGCCAGATTATTATAAATATTTACCGAGCTATTTACTAAATAATCAAGGCACCTTATCTGGTTCTCAGATAATCACAAATGAAGAAGACTACAATAATTTAACAGCGCTATGGCAGTCTCAAGACCCTTCAACTTCTCAATTAGATTGGGATGCAATGTACAATGCCAATTATAAAAATTTATACACTCAAAATAATGTTGGTGGTGACCCCAACAATTCTATTACTGGAAATAGATCAAAGTATATCATAGAGGAGTATCGCTTAGACCCAAGACACTTTGGGCTTAATTCATTTGGAAAATACCAATTAAAAGAAAACCAACAAATCAACTTTGGATTACACGTCAGTCGATACATGAGTAAAAATTATCGATTAATGAATGATTTGCTTGGTGGAGATTATTGGGTAGATATAGATCAATTTGCTGAACAAGATTTTGAGGATCCCAATTTAGCTCAAAATGACCTTCAAGAAATTAATCGTGTAGTTTACAATGGAGATATATTCGGTTACAATTACAATATACATGTAAACAAAAACGAAGCATTTGGAGAGTATAATTTTAACACTTCGAAAATCGAAAGTTATGCAGGATTAACACTATCTAACTCTTCTTTTTGGAGAAATGGAATCATGCAAAACGGACGATTTCCAGATAATTCTTTAGGAAATTCTGAAAAACAAAATTTTTACAATTATGGAGCTAAAGTTGGATTCCTTTACAAAATAACTGGTAGACATTTAATTTCATTCAATGGACTTTATAAAACAGAAGCACCCTATGTAAGAAATGCGTATGTCTCTCCACGAACTAGAGATCAATTGGTGCCAAATTTAACTTCAATAGAAATTATTTCTGGTGACCTTAATTACAATATAAGACTCCCATTTCTTAAAGCAAGGTTATCTGGATTCTACACCCAAATCAACAATCAAACTTGGGCTAGATCATTCTACCATGATGAATACAGAACATTTGTAAACTACATGATGACCAATGTAGATCAACTTTTTATGGGAATGGAGTTTGGTTTTGAAAGCAATATTACCTCGTCTCTTCAATTCACTGGTGCCTTTACAATGGGCGATTATTTATATAATTCAAGACCTATTGCAACTGTAACAAGAGATAATTCACAAGAAGTTATAGCGGAGAACAAGACCGTATACTTTCAAAACTATAAAATAGGTGGAATGCCTCAACAAGCAACTTCTCTTGGGTTAAAATACAATGCACCTAAGTATTGGTATGCTGGAATTAATTTCAATTATTTTGCTGACATCTACTTATCCCCCAACCCAGATAGAAGAACATCAGAAGCCATTGCTGGTTATGGAGATGGTTACCCATACATTAATGAAATTATTGATCAAACAAAATTAGAAAATGGAAATGCAGTTAATTTATTCTGCGGTAAAAGCTGGAAGATTTATAAGAACAATTCTTACTTAAGACTAAACCTAAACATAAATAACGTATTAAATAACACTTCTTTTAAAACTGGAGGATTCGAACAACTAAGGTACGATGCCTCTAATATTGATCGATTTCCAAATAAGTATGGCTACATGTATGGCCGTACCTTTTTTATTATGTTAAGCTATTTATATTAAAATGAAGAAATACATATCTCCCCTATTAATTACCTTATTTATTGGTACATTAAACTCCTGTAATAAAACTTATGATGAACCACCTGTTATTGAAATTCCTATAGGTGATGTAATCTCTATAAGCGACTTAAAAGACATGTTTAATGGTTCACCACTTACCATTAATTCTGATTATTCCATATATGGAAATGTAACATGTGAAGAAACCAACGGGAATTTTTACAAAGAGGCATATATGCAAGATTTATCTGGAGCAATTAAATTGAAATTAGATGCTTCAGGAGGACTTTATATTGGTGACAGCATAAGAGTAAACCTTAATGGAGTTACTATGAGCGAATATGGTGACTTAATTCAATTGGAAAATATCAGTGTGGATGAACAAATAGTCAAAATAGCCACAGATAAATTTGTTTCACCCTATGTTACAACTATTAATCAATTAAATATTGAAGATGATCAAAGTAGATTAATTCAATTAGATAGTGTTGAATTTCAAACAACTGGCGTTACCTATGCAGATGCAGTCAATTTAGCTACAGGAGAAAGATACTTAAATGACTGTGATGGTAATAGCATTTTGGTAAGAACTAGTGGTTATGCCAATTTTGCAGATGACACAGTTGCTTCTGGGAAAGGAACTATAATTGGTTTATTCACTAGATATGGTTCAACTAAACAATTTATTATCAGAGATATTAATGAAGTGAATATGAATGGTGATCGATGTAGTGGTGGATCTGGAGGTGGAGGTGGAACTGGTAATTATATTTTGAACAAAGATTTTAATGATGGCTCCATAACTTCTGGTGGATGGGGTAGTTTTTGGACTGGTACTACTACAACTGAAAATTGGGGAGAATGGGAAATTTACGGTGGTGATGTAGCTTCTGCTAGTAATTTTGACATCAACACATTTACCAACTTTGCATGTGAAAGTTGGCTGGTATCACCATCATTTGATTTAACTGGCACGTCCTCTCCATATTTGGTATTTGATAATGTTACAAGATATAATGGTCCAGGTTTAGAACTTTATATTTCATCTGATTATGATGGATTAAGTAATCCTTCACAACAAGGGACATGGATGGACATATCAAGCTATGTTCCTAACTGGGATACTGATTCTGGAGACTGGACTTTTGTTTCTAGTGGTAATATTGATTTAACACCATTTATCTCATCCAATTTAAATGTAGCATTTAAATATGTTGGATCTAACTCAGACGGGGCAACTTGGGAAATTGATAATATAATCGTAAACGATTAAAAATCTTTACTTATAATTCATTAGAACCTTTTTTGGATCCTTACCTTCGAAAATAAGTTCTTCAGGATTTTCCAGTGCTTCTTTTACCTTAACCAAGAAACCTACACTATCTTTTCCATCAATAATTCTGTGGTCATATGATAGTGCAACATACATTATAGGACGGATTTCTACTTTTCCATCAATAGCAACTGGCCTTTCAACAATGTTGTGCATACCTAAAATAGCTGATTGAGGAGGGTTTATAATTGGTGTACTTAACATGGATCCAAAAACACCACCATTTGTAATAGTAAACGTACCTCCTGTAATTTCTTCAATAGAAATTTTCCCATCTCTAGCCTTTATGGCTAAGTCCTTGATGGTGGATTCAATTTCTAACAAATTCATTTCTTCTGCATTTCTTAAAACAGGCACCATCAATCCCTTTTCAGTACTTACTGCT
Organism: uncultured Flavobacteriales bacterium; assembly: GCA_913042175.1. GTDB lineage: Bacteria > Bacteroidota > Bacteroidia > Flavobacteriales_D > Parvicellaceae. The sequence goes on along the minus strand of CAJWIX010000027.1, from coordinate 8,127 downwards.
ATACCCACATCAGCAAAGTTGTAGGATATCATATGATCACCATCAATCATGGAGTTTACTGATGGGAATTCTTGTAATGCCATAGTACAAGCTTTAGTAAAAAAGGACATGAATCCCAAGCCAACTCCATATTTCTCTTTAAAATCATCCTTATATTTTGATCTTAAATCCATAATAGGTTTCATATTAACTTCATTAAATGTAGTTAACATGGCCGTTTCATTTTTGACAGAAACCAATCTTGATGCAATTTTTCTTCGCAACATACTCAACTTTCGGATCTGACTTTTTCTATTTCCTTCTTCTGGTAGAGTTGCTAAAAGCTGAAGAATATCTTGCTTAGTAATCCTACCCCCTTTACCAGTACCTTCAATCATTTCAACTTGAACATTTTGTTCTTCCATTATTTTCTTTGCTGCAACACTTGGATGGCCTGCAGCATATGATTTTGGTTCTGCTGGTTTTGAACTACTTACATTAGATGGAGTAGGGTTTGGATTTGGGGCTGCTTTCTTGGATTTTGTAGAGCTACTTCCTTCTGGCTTAGCTGCGGATGTATCAATTAGGCAAACCACTTGACCAACGGCTACCACATCACCAACTTCTGCTTTTAAAGTTATTATTCCTGATTGTTCTGCTGGAAGCTCCAATGTTGCTTTGTCAGAATCAACTTCTGCAATAGTTTGATCCTTTTCAACATATTCTCCATCCTCAACCATCCACTCTGCTATTTCAACTTCTGAGATAGATTCACCTGGGCTAGGAACTTTCATTTCTAAAACTGACATATTATTTCTTTTTTGTGTAAGACATTACTTGATCAATTATGGCACTATGCCTAATTTCATGAACCTTTGGCGATCCACTTGCAGGACTACCTGACTCTAATCTGGAATGGCAATTAATTGGTGTTAAATTCCATTTCCTTATGATAAAAGACCAAGCCCCCATATTTTCAGGCTCCTCTTGAGCCCAAATATATCTTGAAGATTCACCATATTTTTTAACTATTTGAGACAATTTATCTTCGGGAAAAGGATAAAGTTGCTCCACTCTAACAAACGCAAGATTATCTGCTTCTATATTCTCATAAACTTCAATTAAATCATAATAAAATTTACCTGAACATAAAACAACAGTATCTACTTTATTTGCTTCTGCACTATCATCATCTATTACTTCACTAAAATTACCATTTGCTAGCTCAGTTAGAGAAGAAACGGCTTTAGGGTACCTTAATAATTTTTTAGGAGTAAATACAACAAGAGGCTTTCTAAAAGGCCATTTCAACTGCCTTCTTAACAAATGAAAATAATTTGCAGGTGTCGTACAGTTAGCCACTTGCATATTATATTCAGCACAAAGTTGAAGAAAGCGCTCCATTCTCCCTGATGAGTGCTCAGAACCCATACCTTCGTATCCATGTGGCAAAAGCATCACTAGACCATTTGGAGTACCCCATTTGTCTTCTGCTGCACTTAAGAATTGGTCAATAATTATTTGAGCACCGTTAAAAAAGTCTCCAAATTGTGCTTCCCATATTGTTAATCCGTTTGGTGTGTTAAATGCATAGCCATAATCAAAACCCAAAACAGCATATTCAGAGAGAAATGAGTTGTAAATATCAAATTTACCTTGGGATTTACTTAATAAATTCAAAGGAATAACTTCTTCCTCATCATCCTCTGTTTTTACAACTGCATGTCTATGAGAAAATGTACCTCGTTCAACATCCTGACCTGAAATTCTAACTGAAAAACCTTCTTCTAAAAGAGTTGCATAAGCCAATAATTCACCCATAGCCCAATCCAAGCGGTCAGTATCTAACATAGCTAATCTATCATCAAACAGCTTTACGATTTTTCTAAAATATTTTTTACCGTCAGGCAAGTGGTTAATCTTCTTGGCAAGTTCTACTAATTTTGATTCTTCGTAACCAGTAGTAGGAGATTCAGAAAAATCTTGTTTTGTTGATTTACGAAAATCTTTCCAAACTTCTTCCAAAAAATTAGTGATTTTAGCCTTTTCAATTTGCTTTGCTTCAGTGAGTCTCTCTTGAAGCATATCATCAAATTCTTTCTCCATCTCCACCCCCTCTTCTTGACTAACAACTCCTTGACTAATTAGTTGATTTAAATATATTTCTCTTGGGTTGGGATGTTTTGCTATGGCTTTATATAACTTAGGCTGAGTAAATTTTGGTTCATCTCCTTCATTATGTCCATATTTCCTATAGCACAACAAATCAACAAACACATCTCTTGAAAATTGTTGTCTATACTTTAAAGCTATATCAATGGTTTGAACAACTGCTTCAATATCATCACCATTAACATGGAAAACTGGACTCAGCGTTGTTTTACCCACATCTGTACAATAGGTACTTGAACGAGCATCGAGGTAGTTCGTTGTAAAACCAACTTGGTTATTAATGACTATGTGCAGTGTTCCACCTGTTCTATAACCATCCAATTGTGCCATTTGCACTACTTCATAAACAATACCTTGACCCGCTATTGCAGCATCACCATGAATTAAAATGGGCAATATTTTCTTTTCGTCTCCGTCTAACTCGTGATCAATTTTCGATCTTGTAATTCCTTCTACTACAGGATCAACAGCTTCTAAATGAGATGGATTTGGAGCTAATGTGATTTTCACCTGATGACCAGCATCTGTTTCTACTTCAGAAGTAATACCGAGATGATACTTTACATCACCATCAAATAAGGTATCGTCATCATACACTTTACCTTCAAATTCTGTAAAAATACTTTCGTATGTCTTGTTGAAAATATTGGCCAAGACATTTAATCTTCCTCTATGGGCCATACCAACCACAAACTCTTTTAAACCTAAAGTAGATCCATTCTCTATCAAGGCATCCAAAGCAGGTATTAATGACTCTGCACCTTCTATTGAGAATCTTTTCTGACCAACAAATTTCTTTTGAAGGAATTGTTCAAAAACATTAGACTGATTGAGCTTATGAAGAATATGTTTTTTTTGCTCTTTTGAAAATTGAGGTCTATTTTTTAGTTCAATATGTTTTCTTATCCATTCAACTCTTTCTGGATGTCTAATATATTGATATTCAATTCCAATAGACTGACAATACGTTTCTTCTAAATGAGCTATAATTTCATTTAATGATGATGGGCCAATACCCACTTGATCGCCTGCTTGAAAAACAGTTAATAAATCATCTTCATCTAATCCGAAATTTTTAATGTCTAATGTTGGATGATATTTCCTTCTTTCCCTTACAGGATTAGTCTTAGTAAATAAATGACCCCTTGTCCGGTAAGCGTTGATTAGATTTATAACCCTGAATTCTTTTTTTACAATTGAAGGTACTTCGTTTTCATCTTCGTAATTTACCTTAGCAAATTCATAGCCATCAAAGAACTGTCTCCAACTTGGCTCAACTAACCTTTTATCTACTAAATATTTTTGATGTAATTCATCAACAAAATCACTATCAATATTGCTTAAAAAAGAAAACTTATCCAAACCCATTACAAAAACAAAGATGCAAAATAATTATTTGAAATTAGACCTGAAAATAACTTTCTTTTTTAGTCTATTTAAAACAAGGTATGTCAACTCTTCTACATCCATATCATGTAAATTATTAATTTGATTTTCAGCTAAGTCTATTCTGTAAAAAAAATGAGTTAATTTTTCTAAATTATTTTGTTGCTCATGAGATAAAAATTCCATTAAAATTTGTATGAAAAGATGATCAGATGATGAAGCATCAATTTGAAGGCTATATCCGCATAACAAAAGATCTTTATTGAGTTGATTGATAACAAGTGTATTAGTTGAATTAATATCCATTATTAATGATATTCAATTGGACAATATTACACAAGTTAAACAACATTATTATTTTCGTTGAGATGAAAGAAAGGGTGCTTATAACTGGAGGATCAGGTTTAATTGGATCTAAATTGACAAAAAAACTACTAAATAGTGATTTTGAAGTAGTTCATTTAACAAGAGCCAAGAACTCTAAACACGATATAAAGACCTATGAATGGGATTGGGGGAAAAACTACTTAGATGAAAGATGCTTAGAAAACACCAAACACATTATTCATTTAGCTGGTGCTGGAATAGCAGAAAAACCTTGGACAACAAGACGTAAAGAAATTATCGTGAAAAGCAGGGTGCTAACTACAAGACTACTTCATAAAGCTATTGAAGAAAACAATCACGATATAACTTCCTTTGTAACAGCATCTGGAATTGGATTCTATGGTGCTATTACAAACGAAATAGTACACACAGAAAATTACCCACCATACAAAGATTTTATTGGAAATTGTTGTGAACAATGGGAAAGGTCAGCTGATCTTTTTGAAAAAAATGCTAAAGTACTAAAGCTTAGACTTGGCATAGTTCTAGACGAAAATGAGGGAGCCCTACCAAAAATATCTTCTATGATTAAAAAGGGACTTGGGTCTCCAATTGGCAGGGGAAATCAATATATGCCATGGGTTCATGTTGATGATGTTGTTTCCGTTTTTTTCAATGCTATTAACCAAAAAATTCCAGCTGGAACTTACAATGTAGTCAGCAGCCAACATGTTAATAATAAAGAATTAACACATGCTATTGCAAAAGCGCTTAATAAAAAAATTAGACTGCCTAACGTTCCAAGTTTTGTGTTGAAATTTATTTACGGTGAATTAGCAGATATACTGCTCGAAGGAGTTAAGGTCTCAAATGAAAAAATTATGTCCGCTGGATTTCAGTTTAAATATGACAATCTGGAAGAAGCATTGAATGAAATTTATAACTAAAAATTTCTAGTCATTAAATCTTGAGCAAAAGAAATTAAACGGTTTTTATTTGATTGATCAATGCTTAAATTTTCAATATTGGAAAGTGCTGCCAAGTGATATTTATCTTTCTCCTTATTTGCAACAGAAAGAACATCATATTTTTCATACATTTTTTTAACTTCTGAGATAATTACCTCCGAATTTTTAGCTTTTGAACTGTACAATTTATTTAGTAGGTCCATTTCACTTTTTGATGCGTTGTTAAGCAATGAAATATATAATATCGTTTTCTTTTCCTCAATGATATCTCCACCAACTTTTTTACCAAAAGAGGAATGATTTGGATAAACATCTAAAATGTCATCATGAATTTGAAAAGCTACTCCTAAATTAATTCCAAATTCATATAGTTGATCTGCATCAATATCCTTTGACCCTCCAATTAATGCACCTATTTTCAATGCACAAGCTACTAATACTGCTGTTTTTAATTTAATCATCAAAAGGTATTCATCTACTGAAACATCTGATCTGTTCTCAAAATCCATATCCATGGCTTGACCTTCACAAACTTCGATGGCGGTTTGATGAAATAACGTTTGAATTTCTGAAGATGTAACTTCAGATGTCGCTAAAAGTTTATTGACTACAGCATACAAAAGATCTCCAGAAAGTATCGCTTCATTATTTGACCATTTTTTATGTACAGTTTCATGCCCCCTTCTTAAAGATGCCTCATCCATAATATCATCATGAATTAAGGTGAAATTGTGAAATAATTCAATGGCCATAGCTTCATTAATAGCCAATAATGGATTTCCACAAAACAATTCACTGATCATTAAAGTTAATGAGGACCTAAATCGCTTACCACCAAGGCTTACAATGTACCTAATTGGATCGTAAATAGGATAATTCGGTAATGATGCTAAATATGCATCAAGAGCTTTATCTATAGATTCTTTATAAGTAGAAAGCATTATTGGTTAACTTATCAAACTCATTAAATAATTACCATATCCACTTTTTAATAACGGAACAGCTAATTCTTTCAATTGTTTTTTATTGATAAATCCATTGGAATAGGCTACTGCTTCAATACAACCCACTCCAAGTCCTTGACGTTCTTCAATAGTTTGGACAAAATGTGAAGCCTGCATTAAAGATCTAAAAGTTCCTGTATCTAACCAAGCTACACCTCTACCCAAGTTTTTCACTTTTAAATTACCTTCATTAAGGTATACCTTATTGACATCTGTTATTTCATATTCCCCTCTTGCACTTGGCTTGAGTTGTTCAGCAATTTTAACTACTTCATTGTTATAAAAATATAATCCTGGTACAGCAAAATTTGATTTAGGTTGTTTTGGCTTTTCTTCTATAGAAAGTACATTTTCATTTTCATCAAACTCTACGACCCCATATCTTTCTGGGTCATTAACTCTGTAAGCAAAAATTAACCCACCATCAGGATTTGTTGAAGATTCCAATTTCTTCCCCATACCCGCTCCAAAGAAAATGTTATCACCAAGTATTAAAGCAACCTTATCATTACCAATAAAACTTTTTCCAATGATAAATGCTTGTGCTAAACCATTTGGTTCTGGTTGAATTTTATACTCAAAACGACAACCTAATTTTGAACCATCACCTAATAAATGCTTAAACAATGGTTGGTCGTGTGGAGTTGTAATAAAAAGAATTTCTCTTATACCTGCATGCATTAATGTAGAAAGTGGATAATAAATCATTGGCTTATTATACACAGGCATTAACTGTTTACTAACTGCTAAGGTTAATGGATGTAACCTTGTCCCCGAACCCCCTGCTAAAATTATTCCTTTCATAGTTTACAGTTTATTCCATTCAATATCTTGATCATCTTGAAAAACATCTTCAGACTCCTTAAAGTTTTTAGTTAAAATTCTCTTTTCTAAACTTAATAAAAGAGATGGTAACAAGACTAAGTTAGTAAGCATAGCTACAAACAAGGTTAATGACACAAGCAATCCTAAAGCCTGGGTTCCACCAAAATTTGACGCTGTAAATATAGAAAACCCAAAAAATAATATAATTGAAGTATAAATCATACTAACACCAGTTTCCTTAATAGAAATAACTACTGATTTTCTAATGTTATTTACTTTTAATTCTTGTCTATATTTTGCTAAAAAATGTATAGTATCATCTATTGATATACCAAATGCTATACTAAATACAAGTATTGTAGATGGTTTAATTGGAATTCCAAAATAGCCCATTAGCGCAGATGTGAAAATTAAAGGGATTAAATTGGGCAATAATGATACTAAAACCATTCTGAAAGATCTAAAGAGAAAGGACATTAAAACAGCTATGACACAAATAGCTATAATTAAGCTTATAAATAAATTATTTACCAAGTAAGTTGTCCCTTTGGCATACATGACGCCTGTCCCAGTAATTTCTAAATCAACATTAAGTTCATCAACAGACTCTTTAATGGCATTATCAAAATTTTCTTTTCCAAAAGCATTAATAATAGCTTCATATGTCTCAGGAAAATCAAATATTCCATCCTCATCATTTGATGTTAACTTTTCTTGTGTTTTATATTTTACATTATTATTTGAAGAATAAAATTCAAAAATACCACTGTCATCATTGACCAAATTAAATTTATGAACTTCAGGGTTTACAATGCTATCAACATATTGATCAATTCTTGAAATTAAGCTATCCATTGATGCAGTACCAATATCTGCAATTTGCATTGTAATTCTTGTAGTATGATGGGTAGAGTCTAAAAAAGTTCCCACAAATCCATTACTGTTATCCATAATAGAATCAGTAAACGTGTTTTTAAAATAAACAGAATTTATTACTCTTGAAAAATACTTTTGATCTTTGGATTTGCTAAAATCTAGGTTATATTTTGACTTTTTACCATTAGCATAGGATTGAGATATAAATTTCATTGCATCAACAATAGAAAGTGATTTTGAAAGATATTTCTCTTTTTTTAACGCATTTTGTAATTTTTGAATTTTTGAAATGTTAGAAAAGTTATCATAGACCACATCTTTAAACGTAATAACTATTTCAAATGGCAAAACTCCATTAAGCTGTTTTTCAAAAAACTTCAAATCTTTTACCACCAAATCATCATGGGGTAGGTCATCTACTATATTTCCTGTAGTATGCATTAAAGACATACCATATATACCACCTATAAGTAAAACAAATGTGACCAAATAAACTTGCTTTCTTTTCTCTGTAGCAAAATATATTAATGCATCAACAATTTTAAACATCCATTTCCTATCCAAATGCTTGGTATGTTTACCCTTAGGTG
>CAJWIX010000026.1 GCA_913042175.1 uncultured Flavobacteriales bacterium | reverse complement strand
AAAATCTTGACGAAATGTCAGATTATAAATACTTGAAACAAGAGGAAGAGCTCAAGATAAAAGAACCTAAGCCCCAAAAATTATTTGGTAGTGATTTTGTTGAAATTAGACCCCAAGGCTCCGCTGAATTAAGTTTTGGTTTTAACTCTTCAAGAACTGATAATCCTGTTCTTCCAGAACAACAAAGGCGTATAACTACATTTGATTTTGATCAAAAAATCCAAATGGCTTTGACAGGTAAAATTGGAGATTTGATGGATTTAGGGTTTAATTATAATACAGAAGCCACATTTGATTTTGAAAACCAGCTAAATTTAGATTACTCAGGAAAAGAAGATGATATATTACAAAAATTAGAAGCAGGAAATGTGTCACTTCCATTAAATAGCACTTTAATTTCTGGTAGTCAAAGTTTATTCGGAGTAAAGTCGGAACTTAAATTTGGAAGATTAACGGCAACAACTGTACTATCGCAACAAAAAGGCCAGAAAAAAGAAATAGAAATTGCCGGAGGAGCTCAGCAAAACGAATTCGAGATCAATGCTGATAATTATGAAGAGAATAGACATTTCTTCTTGAGTTACTACTTCAGAGACTCCTATGATAATTCCATGAAATCTCTCCCGCTGATTACTTCAGGTGTACAAATACAAAGAATTGAAGTTTGGGTTACCAACAGAAACAACACCATAAATAACACAAGAAACATAATTTGTTTGTCTGATTTAGGAGAGCCAAAAGCTTCACAGTTACATAATCCTATATGGGTTTCTGGAGGCTATAATCTTCCTGATAATGGACATAATAATTTGTATGTTGGCATCAATGGAGATCCTAATGTTAGAAATTATGTAAATGCGAGTAATGAGCTTACTGGGGCCAATTACAATATGGAACAAGGCATTGAATTTGAAAAGGTAGAAAACGCTAGGATGCTTTCCAGTAATGAGTTCACTTATAATGCAGTTTTAGGATTTATATCCTTAAATCAGTCACTCAATAATGATGAAGTTTTGGGAGTTGCATATCAGTATACTTATCAAGGTAAAACGTATCAAGTTGGAGAGCTTTCAACAGATGGTGTTGCTGGCCAAAGTGCTTTGTATCTAAAGTTGTTAAAATCAACAGTTAGAAACCCTAAGAAAAAACTTTGGGATCTCATGATGAAAAATGTTTATTCTTTAGGGGCCTATCAAGTGGATCCCACCAATTTTAGATTAGATATTTGGTACAATAATCCATCTACATCAATTGATATAAATTACATCCCTAAGTCTGGTGTTGATGATAAATTATTAATTCAATTATTGGATTTGGACAGGTTAAATCAACAGCAACAATTGTATGCTGATGGTATCTTTGACTTTATACCCATAACTGATGTTCAAGGAAGAATTCCAAATGGAGGAACTATCAATCCAAGAAATGGACGATTATATTTTACAACTATAGAGCCATTTGGTAAGACTTTAGACCAAAAAATGGCGGATCAAGGAATAGCGCAATCTATTAGAGAAAGTGTTGTTTACCAACAATTGTACGATAGTACAAAAATTGCTGCACAGCAAATTCCAGAACTAAATAGATTTAAAATAAAGGGAGTTTACCAGTCATCCGTCACATCAGAAATTTCATTAAATGCCATGAATATTCCACAAGGTTCAGTGGTAGTTACTGCAGGTGGTCAAATATTAAATGAAGGACAACATTACTCGGTAGATTACAATTTGGGAAGAGTAAGGATTTTAGATGATGGGATTTTGAGTTCAGGTACTCCCATTAAAATTTCATTAGAGAGTAACTCTTTATTTAGTGTTCAGATGAAAACTATGGTTGGAACTCATTTAGATTATAAAATCAATAAGGATGCACATGTTGGTGGAACCATAATGCGATTGAAAGAACGTCCATTAACTCAAAAGGTTAATGCTGGAGATGAACCTATAGCAAATACCATGATAGGCTTAGATGGAGCATTCAAAAAAGAGGTTCCATTTTTAACAAAAATGGTAGACCTTCTTCCTTTTATAGAAACAAAAGAAAAATCACAAATAAATTTCTCAGGTGAAGTTGCAGGGCTTATTCCTGGTCATAATAAAGCGATTGATGTAGCTGGAGATGATGGCGCTTCTTATATTGATGATTTTGAAGGAAGTCAGAGCGCTATTGACATTAGAACTTTTAATAATTGGGTGCTTTCTTCTCTACCACAGGGGCAGCCAGATTTATTTCCAGAAGCAAGTCTATATAATGATTTAAATTATGGGAAAAACAGAGCAAAACTTTCTTGGTATGTTATAGATCCTTCTATTTTTTATGTAAATAATTCGCTGTTCGCTGTCGAAGACATACCAGATTCCATCAAGAACAATCACAATATGCGCCAAATTTTGGTTAATGAGGTTTTTCCAAATGTCAATCTACCACCAGGTCAATTGCCAAATATTCCCGTATTTGATCTTTCTTATTTCCCAAAAGAAAGAGGTCCTTATAATTATGATTTAAATCCATCCAATTATAGTTCAGGAGTAGACCCTAATTCTGGAGAGTTGAATGATCCAGACTCAAGGTGGGCAGGTATCATGAGAACGCTTACTACCAATGATTTTGAGGCAGCAAATATTGAGTTTATCCAATTTTGGATGATGGACCCTTTTAATGAAGATACTAAAAACACTACGGGTGGAGATTTTTACATTAACCTTGGTAATATTTCTGAAGATGTATTGAGAGATGGAAGAAAGTCATTTGAAAACGGGTTACCACCAGATGGTGATTTTAATGCTAATGCTAATGAGTTAGATTTTACGGAATGGGGAGTTATACCAAATACGCAGGCAATTGTCAATGCATTTGATAATAATTTGTCCTCTAGGGAACATCAAGATGTTGGATTCGATGGTTTACCTGATGAAAAAGAAGAAACTTATTTTGATGATTTTGTAAACGGTGCTCAAAATTATTTTACAAATCCAGTTGCTCTACAAAAAGTTTTGAATGATCCTTCATCAGATAATTATAGGTATTATCGAGATGATGATTATTCTGGACAAACAAGTATTATTGATCGTTATAAAAATTACAATAGTCCAGATGGTAATTCTCCAACTTCTGAAATGTCAGATACCATGAATGCAGATGGATATCCTACTTCTGCCTCTACATTACCCAACATTGAAGATATTAACTTGGATAATAATTTGAGTGAAACTGAAAGCTATTTTCAATACAAAATTCAGCTTGATCCAAATAACATGCAAATTGGAAAAAATTATATCACTGATATATTTGAACCTCCATCAAGTGTATTGCCTAATGGGAAAAGTATAAAATGGTATCAGTTTAGGGTTCCAGTTTCAGAGTTTTCAAAAAGAGTTAATGACATTCAGGATTTTAGGTCTATTCGATTCATAAGAATGTTTATGCATGGTTGGTCAGAAGAAGTTACGCTTCGATTTGCAAGGTTAGAATTAATAAGAGGGGAATGGAGGAGATATTTAGGCTCTTTATTAGCTGATGGAGAATATATTCAAAATGAGGAACAAACTACTCAATTTAATATTAGTGCTGTTAGTATTGAAGAAAATGGTGGTAGACAACCTATTAATTATGTATTACCTCCAAACATTATTAGACAACAGAATACTCAATTTATTGGAAACCAAGTCAATGAGCAAAGTTTAGTTTTAGATGTTTGTGGATTAAAAGATGGAGATTCCAAAGCTATCTATAGAAATGTTAACCTTGATGTTAGGAACTATAATAAGATTCAAATGTTTGTTCATGGAGAAACTAATCCTGGAACAACTCCTGCAAATGACAATGAGGTTACTGTATTTGTAAGATTGGGGACTGACTTTGTTTCCAATTATTATGAGTATGAGATGCCACTTAAAATCTCCCCATGGTATAATAACAACGATTATTCTGTATGGCCAGAGGAAAATAATATGGTCATCAATTTACAAGCATTAAAGGATTTGAAAGAGGAGCGAAATTTTGCCAACATTAGTCAATTTGAGAAATACGTTAAAAAAGATCCTAATAATTCATCATCAAATATTGCTGTAAAGGGAAATCCAAACCTGCAAGGTGTAAAGACAATTATGATTGGTGTTAGAAACCCTAAAAGTACTGATCCTAATAATCAGTGGATGCCTGATGATGGGTTGGAAAAATGCGTTGAAATATGGGTAAATGAATTAAGACTTAGTGATTTTAATGAAAGTGGAGGTTGGGCGACAGTAGGTAGAATGAATGGAAATTTAGCTGATCTAGCGGATTTTGCGGTTTCTGGAAATTATTCAACGCCAGGCTTTGGAAGTATGGAAAAAAGAGTTGCTGAAAGGCAGCAAGAATTTATTTATGGTTTTGATGCTTCAAGCACCATTAAACTGGATAAATTTTTTGGGGATAAATCAGGTATAAATTTACCTATGTATGTAGGTTATTCAAGAAATGTAATAAAACCATTATTTGACCCATTAAGTCCAGATTTGATATTTAAGCAAGAATCAACAGAAACAGAGGGTGAATGGGCAGAAAGATTGTACAATGGTATAGACTTAACTGAACGAAAATCTATAAACTTTACCAACGTTAAATTCAATAAAAGAAAAAAGAAATCACCCAAGGAAAAAGAAAAAACAGCTAATGCCGGAGAAGAAAAAGTTACCCCAGAAGTTGAAGGTAAACCACAAAAAAAAGATCCTCCTAAAAAAACAAAACCCAAGATTCCCATGCCTTGGGATGTGACTAATTTTAGTTTCAATTATTCATTTACAGAATTTTCGCACAGAGATATCAATACGCGTCAAGATGTCCAAAGAAATTATTTAGGGAGTATTAATTACATGTATTCTCCTAAAACAAAGCCAATTGAACCATTTAAAAAAGTGAAATTTATTCGAAAATCTAAATGGTTAAGGCTATTGAGAGATTTTAATTTTAACTATTTACCAAAGCAAATAGCCATAAGGAATAATTTGAATCGAACTTATGATGTTTTTTCTACAAGATATAATTTTCCAGGAGGTGAGAACTTTGAAGTTCCTCAATATGGTAAACAATTCAATTGGGATAGAAATTATGACTTTAAATATGATTTAACTAAAAATCTAAAATTTGATCTTCAGGCAACTAACAATGCTTTCGTTAGAGAGACTCCAGGAAGAATTGATTATGGAATATTTGGTTATGAAGATGAGTTAGATCAACAGTTGGTAAACAGAAGTCTTAGAAACTTTGGAGAGAACATGAGTTACAATCATACAAGTAACGTGTCTTTTACATGGCCGCTTAAGAAATTCCCACTTACAGACTGGATTAGTTTAACAACAAGGTATACAGGAACATTTGATTGGACAAGAGCTCCTCTAGCGCTGGATAATGATACACTTTCTGTTGGAAATATCGCCCAAAATTCAAGAGTTGTAGCCTGGTCTGGAAAGTTAAATTTTGTGTCTTTGTACAATAAAGTACCTTACTTAAAAAGGGTCAATAAAAAGTATGGAAATTCAAGAATTTCGAGGTCAAGAAGTAATGTAACGGCAGGAGGTAAAAAAACAGAAAAGAAAGAAAAAAATGGAGAGAAAGGAGACCCTAATGAAGATGATAAAAACAAGAAAAAGAAAAAAGGTGATGGTCCTGTAATGAAAGTAGTAGATCAATTTGCTCGAGTACTAATGTCTGTAAAAAGCATCAATGGGTCTTTTAATACTAATGATGGAATAATGCTTCCAGGTTATCGAAATCAGACCAACATGTTGGGAATGGATGATGATTGGTTATCACCTGGATTGGCTTTTATAGCTGGGGGTTACCAAGAAAGAGATTTAATGGGAACACAAACAAGAATGATTTATGCTCATCATGCATATGACAACGGATGGTTAGTTGACACATCAAATTATAATTATATAAGTACTCAGTACGCTGTAAATCATACTGAGAATATGAACTTTAAAGCTTCTATCAAACCAATTAATAGCTTAAGAATAGATTTATCTGCAGAACGAAATTTAATGGAAAATAGATCTTCAAATTTAGGGTTAAATGATTTTGATGATTTTGCATTGTTGAATAATCAATTTAACGGATCTTTTAGTACATCAATTATCACCTGGAGAACAGCATTTAAAGCAGACAAATTAAATGACACGACTTTAAGTAATCAAATATGGGAGAACTTATTGAGTTATAGAGAAGATGTGTCTGCATTGACTGCACTTTCTAATCCAAATTCACCTCAAACTTTAGAAAATACGGGGTATTACACTGGTTACGATAGTACTCAACAAGATGTTATTATTGGCGCGTTTTTATGCGCTTACAAAGGTGAAACGCCCAATGCTACAAATATTAATCCTTTAAGTCAACGTATTCCTCTACCAAATTGGAGAATAACATTTGATGGGCTTACTAAAATAAAAGCTATAAAAAAGCACATCAAGAAATTATCTTTTTCACATGCTTATCGTTCTAATTTTACCTTAGGTAATTATACTACCAATTTAAGTGGAAACTGGGATAGTCAAGGGAATGCCACCGAAACAGATATTGCTGGAAATTATATTTCTGAGAAACAAATATTAACCATGAATATTATGGAGCAATTCGCTCCTCTTTTAGGTATGGATTTAACGTTGAAAAACAATATGTCAGTTAAATTAGAAATTAAAAAGGACAGGAATATTTCACTTAGTCTTGCCAACAATCAAATTACGGAGATAAAAGGAAGTGAGATGAAATTCGGTACAGGATACACTTGGAAAAAGTTAAAACTTCCATTTAAACTAGCTGGAAATCCAATTAAGCCAAGTGATTTAAGAATGAGATTAGATGTTTCGGTTAGAGACAATAAAACAATTACAAGAAAAATTGTAGAAAACCAAAATTTAGCTACTGCAGGACAAAGAGCAGTCACCATACAATTTTCAGGAGATTATAACTTAACAAAACAATTAATGTTGCGACTTTACTTCGATAGAAGAGTGAATACACCATTTATTTCAACTTCATTTCCTACAGCAAATACCAATGCAGGATTTGCTTTAAGATTCCAACTGAGATAGATGATTTGAATACCTTTTTTTTGTTTATTTGCATGAATAAAATTAGTTGAAATGAATATTCCTGAAAACTTAAAATATACTAAAGATCACGAGTGGGTTTTAGTAGAAGGTGATACGGCTACAGTTGGTGTTACTGATTTTGCTCAAAGTGAACTTGGAGACATCGTTTATGTAGAAGTGGAAACTTTAGATGAGACATTAGATAAAGAAGAGGTATTTGGCACCATTGAGGCAGTCAAAACAGTATCTGATTTATTTATGCCGGTTTCAGGTGAAATCATTGAATTTAATGATAAACTAGAAACTAATCCAGAAGTAGTAAATGAAGATCCTTATGGAGAAGGATGGATGATTAAAATTAAATTAAGTAATGCGGATGATTTAAATGATCTTTTATCTCCTGAAGAATATCAAAGTGAAGTAGCTTAATTGTTAATTAACAAACCTTTTTTTTAACACTAATTTTTTATTCTTAATTTAGCTCTTAAATGGAACCAAAAAAAAATCCTAACATAAGCAGTGAAGACACTAAATCAAGGTCTGTATTTATTCTTACAGGTTTAGTTTTAGTTGTTGCTCTAATGCTATGTATAGTCGAATACAAAAAAATAGATATTGCAGGAGCGGGTATTGAATCTTCACTTACTGCTTTAGAAGATGAAGAGGTAGTAGAGATTAACCCTAATACACCACCGCCACCGCCACCACCACCACCACCACCTGCTCCGCCAGAAGAAGTGGAAGTGTTGGAAGAGGAAGATGAACGTGAAGAAACCAATACCATAATTATTGATCAGGAGGCTGAAATTGATATTGTAATAGAAGTAGAAGAAGAGCCTGAGCCTGTTGTAGAGGAAATATTTGATGTGGTTGAAGAAAATCCTGAATTTGTAGGTGGAATGGCTAAACTATATGAATATTTAGGTAAAAATATTCAATATCCTGAAATGGCTAAAGAAAATGGTATTCAAGGAAAGGTTTTTGTTCAATTTGTCGTTTGGAAAGATGGCACCATTAGAGATGTGAAAGTGGTTAAAGGTGTTCACAAGACCCTAGATAATGAAGCTAAACGTGTGGTTAAGACTATGCCCAAATGGACGCCAGGCAAACAAAGAGGTAAAGCGGTTAATGCAAGGTTTACTTTACCAATCAAATTTAGGATAAGTTAAATTTGGAACGATTCTTGTTTTCTACTATATAAAATAGAAAACATGATACCCCAAAAAGCCCCTTATTCATCAGAAGAAAAAAAGCTAAAGTTACTCTACACTTTATGTGGGTTAATACTTTCCTTAAGTTTTGTTTTATGTGTATTTGAACACAAATCAATCCAATATTTGGATACTGGTTTAAACACGACAACTTTGTTAGTTGATGATGAACCTGTTTTTGAAATTGAAAAAGAAATTATTCAACCACCAAAGCCTTTAATTGAACCACCAAAACCACCAGAGTATTCAAAAGTAGCACCTGATAAACCCAAAAAAATCGCACCTGAAATAACTAAAGAGAAAAAACATGAAAATG
This sequence comes from uncultured Flavobacteriales bacterium, assembly GCA_913042175.1. Lineage (GTDB taxonomy): Bacteria > Bacteroidota > Bacteroidia > Flavobacteriales_D > Parvicellaceae. The sequence goes on along the minus strand of CAJWIX010000026.1, from coordinate 15,068 downwards.
AAATAATATTTCCTGATTTATTTTTGGAGCCAGACACAGTAGTATTTATTGATTCTATTTTTGAAGTAGTTGAAGAATCACCAAGCTTTCCTGGTGGAGTCGCTAAATTATATGAGTTTTTATCAAAACAATTAAGATATCCTGAAATGGCCAAGGAAAATGGTATTCAGGGTAAAGTGTTTGTACAATTTGTTGTTTGTAAAGATGGAAGTATTAAAGATGTCAAAGTTATAAAGAGTATTCATAATACATTAGATAAAGAAGCTTCTCGTGTGGTAAAAAGAATGCCCAAATGGTCTCCAGGGAAACAGCGCGGTAAAGCAGTGAATACTAAATTCACATTACCTATAAAGTTTAAAATCAGTTAAATCAAACGATCATTCCAGCTCCAACAGTATTGTTGGTAGCTTCGTCAATTAATATAACGCTTCCTGTATTTCTGTTGTCTTTGTATTTATCAGCAAAGAAAGGTTGTGTTATTCTTAATGTAACCTTTGCAATGTCATTGCATTGTATTTGGTTATCATTTTCTAATCTATGAAGGGTGTTAATGTCAACTTTGTATTGGACATCTTTAATCATGCATCTTGCTTCTTTAGAAGTATGTTTAATAGTGTATTTCCCTCTATTAACTAATGGATTTTCACTCATCCAACAAAGCATGATTTCTACATCTTGTGTAACATTAGGTTGGTTCTTAGGTCTTACAATCATATCTCCTCTACTTATATCAATGTCATCTTCTAAGGTAACTGTAACCGACATAGGAGCATAAGCTTCATCAATAGTCCCATTGAAAGTTTCTATAGATTTTATTTTAGACTGAAAACCAGATGGAAGTACAGTTACTTCATCACCAGTTTTAAATACACCTCCAGCAATTCTCCCAGCATAACCTCTAAAATCATGATACTCATCTTTTTGAGGTCTAACAACATATTGTACTGGTAGTCGACAATCTATGTGGTTATGGTCTGAAGCAATATGAATGTTTTCAAGCGTATGCAATAAAGTACTGCCTTCATACCAAGGCATGTTTTTAGATCTATTGACTACATTATCTCCGTTAAGGGCACTAATTGGAATAAATCTAAAATCTTTAGTTCTTAGTTTCGCACTAAACCCGACTAACTCTGCTTTAATTTTTTCGTAATGCTGCTCATCATAATCCACTAAGTCCATTTTGTTGATACAATAGATTATATGTGGAATTCCTAGAAGTGAAGCTATGAATGAATGTCTTCTTGTTTGCTCTACAATTCCATTTCTAGCATCAACTAATATAATAGCCAAGTTAGCGGTGCTAGCACCAGTAACCATGTTTCTGGTATATTGTATGTGACCAGGCGTATCAGCAATGATGAATTTTCTATTTGGAGTTGCAAAGTAACGGTATGCTACATCAATCGTAATTCCCTGTTCACGTTCTGCTCTCAAACCATCAGTGAGCAAAGCTAAATTAACTTTTTCTTCACCCTTTTTTTGACTTGCTGTTTCAATAGCTTCCATTTGGTCTTGAAAAATAGATTTACTATCATAAAGCAATCTTCCAATTAACGTGCTTTTCCCATCATCTACGCTTCCTGCAGTCGTAAATCTTAACAAGTCCATTTCTAAATATTTATTACTCATCTAAATAAATTTAAAAGTATCCTTCTTTTTTTCTATCCTCCATCGCAGCTTCAGATCTTTTATCATCTGCCCTTCCTCCTCTTTCAGTAACTCTTGAGGCAGCTACTTCCTCAATAATTTTATCTAAACTATCAGCATCAGAAATAGTTGCACCAGTACAGGTAGCATCACCAATAGTTCTAAACCTTACTTGCATTTGCTTTATTTCTTCATTTGGTTTGGTTTGAATAAAGTCAGTTTTTGCCATAACAACCCCATCTCTTACAAAACAATCTCTTTGGTGAGAAAAATATAAACTAGGAATTTTAATATTTTCTTTTAAAATGTATTGCCAAATGTCCATTTCTGTCCAATTGCTGATAGGAAAAACTCTAAAATGTTCACCAAAGTGTTTTTTGCCATTAAATAGATTCCATAATTCAGGTCGTTGATTCTTGGGATCCCATTGACCAAAATCATCTCTATGAGAGAAAAAACGTTCTTTAGCTCTGGCTTTTTCCTCATCCCTTCTTGCTCCTCCAATAGCACAATCAAATTTATGTTCTTCAATGCCGTCTAATAGCGTAGTGGTTTGTAGCTTATTTCGGCTTGCATTAATTCCTTTTTCTTCAACTACTTTTCCTTCATCGATAGACTTTTGGACAGATGCAATAACCAATCTTCCATTGGTTTCCTCCATTAATTCATCTCTAAATTGGTATAGTTCATCAAAATTATGACCCGTATCAACATGCATTAGTGGAAAAGGAACGTTAGCTGGAAAAAAGGCTTTTCTGGCCAAATGATAACAAACTATAGAGTCTTTTCCTCCTGAAAATAATAATACAGGATTTTCAAATTGTGCAGCGACCTCTCTTAGGACGAAAATGGATTCTGCTTCTAACTCTTCTAAATGTGATAATTGATATTTCGCCATTTATTGTATTATTTTTTGTAATTCATTAACTAATAAATCTCCAATCTCTTTTATAGATTTATTTTCTGTGTCTAAAATTAAGTTAGGGTTTTGAGGTGGCTCAAAGGGGGAAGATACACCTGTGAATTCTTGTATTTCTCCCTTTCTTGCCTTTTTATAAAGCCCCTTCACATCTCTCTTTTCACAAGTATCTAAATTAGTTGATACAAAAACCTCGAAAAAATCATTTGCTCCAACTATTGATTTAGCCTGACTTCTCATTTGATGGGAAGGACTCACAAAACAACAAAAAGTAACTACACCTGCTTCAATAAATAACTTAGCTACCTCAGCAATTCTTCTTATATTTTCTTCTCTATCTTCATTTGAAAATGATAGGTTTTTATTGATACCAAGTCTTATGTTATCACCATCAAGTACCTGAGTGTAAATTCCTTTTTTATGTAATACTCTACTTGCATAATTGGCAATGGTAGTTTTTCCTGACCCCGATAAGCCAGTAAGCCAAATGCATATTCCCTTTTGTGCTAATAATTTCTCTTTATCAGCTCTGGTTAACAAATCATCTTTAGTAGAATATAAATTTTGCATGTTCTATCCCCAAAATATTGGACGTCAAAACTATAAAGAATCAATAATAATTCATCAATAAATTTTGAATTATTACTTTTGATATAATAATAAAGCTATAATAGCTTAATATTTAACTATGCAAACATTTGTAAGTCCTAAGGTTGATAAGGTAGGAATTGAGGACAGAGTAAATAGAATTACCAAAAGAAGCATCAAGAAAAAAGCAAAGCTTGAAGGCTTAAAGATGGCTTTAAATATGGTTGATTTAACCACTCTTGAGGGGATGGACACCACCAATAAAGTAACACAGATGTGTTACAAGGCACAACATTTACATGATGAATTTCCAAATTTACCTACAGTTGCTGCAGTATGCGTTTATCCAAACTTTGTTAAAATTGCTGTTGACGCCTTAAATGGTTCAGGTATTAAAGTGGCCAGTGTTGCGACTGCTTTTCCAAGTGGACACTCTTCATTGGATGTTAAAATTACAGATACCAAAATGGCTGTAGATTATGGCGCTCATGAAGTGGATATGGTTATAAGTAGAGGTAAATTCCATATGGGAGATTACAACTATGTCTATGATGAAATTGCAGCTATAAAAGAAGCCTGTGGAAAATCAGTAAGACTTAAAGTTATTTTAGAAACTGGAGAATTGGGGAATCTAGATAATGTCAGGTTAGCCAGTGATATTGCTATAGCAGCTGGAGCAGATTTTATTAAAACATCTACTGGTAAAATAAAACCAGCAGCAACACTTCCAGTGACTTTAGTTATGCTGGAAGCTATAAAAGATCATTATTATAAAACAGGTGAAATGATAGGGATGAAGCCGGCAGGTGGAATTTCAAATGCTAAATTGGCACTTCACTATTTAATAATGGTTAAAGAAACTTTAGGAGTAAAATGGTTAGATAACCATTGGTTTAGGTTTGGAGCAAGTAGCTTAGCCAACGATTTATTGATGCAAATCATGAAACAATCTACTGGAGCATACCAGTCAGCAAATTATTTTTCAAAAGATTAATATATGAAGAACAAGATAAAGCCATTAGCATTTTCTGGTAAGTGGGATTTAGACCCTGCTCCTGAGAGTACTGATCATATTTCTATAAAAGATCAGTATGGATTGTTTATAAATGGGAAATTTAAAAACCCTAGTTCAGGTAATTATTTTCCCTCTATTAATCCTGCAACTGAGGAGAAATTATCTATGATTGCTGAAGCAAATGATAAAGATGTAAATGACGCTGTAAGCGCAGCAAGAAAAGCATACAATGGGGCTTGGTCTAAAATGACTGCTAAGGAGAGAGGTAAATACATTTACAGAATTGCTCGATTAATTCAAGAAAAATCTAGAGAATTGGCAGTAGTAGAGTCTTTAGATGGTGGAAAACCAATTAGAGAATCAAGAGATGTAGATGTCCCTATAACAGCGGCTCATTTCTTTTATTATGCTGGTTGGACTGACAAATTAAAATATGCTTTTCCAAATAGAAATCCTGAATCTGTTGGAGTTGCTGGTCAAGTAATTCCTTGGAATTTCCCACTAATGATGGCTGCTTGGAAAATTGCACCCGCATTAGCTACTGGTAATACTGTGGTGTTAAAACCTGCTGAAACAACTTCACTTACAGCGATTAAGTTGGCAGAAATCATTCAAGAGGCAGATCTTCCAGCTGGAGTAGTTAATATTATTACTGGTGCAGGAGCAACTGGAGCGGGTATTGTAAATCATCCAGACATTGATAAAATTGCCTTTACAGGATCAACAGGTGTTGGTAAAATCATCATGAAAGCCATAGCTGGCACCAATAAAAAATCCACTATGGAACTTGGGGGTAAAGCAGCTAATATAATTTTTGAAGATGCACCTTTAGACCAAGCAGTTGAAGGAGTGATCAATGGAATTTATTTTAACCAAGGCCACGTGTGTTGTGCTGGTTCAAGATTGTTTGTTCAAGAATCTGTTTATGAATTGGTTTTAAGGAAACTAAAGGATAGAATTCAATCCTTAATTTTAGGTAACCCTCTTGACAAGAATACAGATATTGGTGCAATTAATTCTAAGGAGCAATTAGCTACTATCAACAAGTATTTAAAAATTGGTCAAAAAGAAGGTGCTGAAATGTTTCAGTTAGATTGTTCTATTCCTAAGAAAGGATTTTGGTGTGCCCCAACATTATTTACCAATGTGTCACAATCTCATGTTATTGCCAAAGAAGAAATTTTTGGGCCTGTATTAGCTATACAGACATTTAGAACAATTGATGAGGTAATTACAAAGGCAAATAATACTCCTTTTGGTCTTTCAGCTGGAGTTTGGACTGACAAAGGGTCAAAAATATTTAACCTAACTTCTCAAATGAGAGCAGGTGTAGTTTGGGCCAATACCTATAATAAATTTGACCCAACTTCTCCTTTTGGTGGTTACAAGGAAAGTGGACATGGAAGAGAGGGAGGATTACACGGTTTAACCCCATATTTAAATTTTTAACATGGCAACTAGAATTGATGTTTTGAAAACATATAAAATATTTATAGGAGGTAAATTTCCAAGAACGGAATCTGGACGTTTTTATCAATTAAAAAATGGAAAAACACCCATTGCAAATGTGTGTTTGTCCTCAAGAAAAGATTTGAGAAATGCTGTTGTTGCGGCAAGGGGAGCATTTGAAAAATGGGCTGGAGCTACAGCCTATAACAGAAGTCAAATTCTTTACAGAATGGCTGAAATGATGGAAGGGAGAAAGGAACAGTTTACAGCTGAATTAATGTCTCAGGGAATGGAAAAAAACAAAGCCAATCAAGAAGTAATGAAAAGTATTGATAGGGTTATTTATTTCGCAGGTTGGTCAGACAAAATAAACCAAGTGTTTGGATCGGTTAACCCTGTAGCTACAAGTCATTTTAATTTTTCTTCCTTAGAGCCCATGGGTGTTGTTGGGTTAATTGCACCTGAAAACACTGGATTGTTAGGGTTAGTAAGTACATTATGTCCAATTATTATTTCTGGAAATTGTGGTGTTGTATTAGCTTCGGAGAAATATCCTCTATCTTCTATTACCCTTGCTGAGGTCATAGCTACTTCTGATGTTCCTGGTGGTGTAGTTAATATACTAACGGGAAAAAAAGATGAGTTAGTTTCTCATTTAGCTAAACATATGGATGTTAATGCGATATATCTTGCATCAAATGGAGAATTTAAAAAACAAATTCAAGAGGACGCAATTCAGAATTTAAAGCGAATAATTATTAGAGATAATGATTCATGGGATGATGAAGATCATGAACACCCATATGCTATAGCGGATTTTATGGAAACTAAAACAACATGGCATCCTATTGAAATCATTTCAGGATCTGGAAGCGGATATTAATCAATACATTAATGGAAGGAAGTAAGAAAAGACATCTTGCCAAGACGTTAACTTGGCGAATTACGGCTACTTTAACTACTATGATAATTGCTTGGATTGTTAGTGGTGATCCAATGACTGGGTTAACAGTAGGTGGCATTGAATTTTTTGTAAAAATGCCAGTATATTATCTCCATGAAAGAGCATGGTATAAATCTAATTTTGGAATAAGTGGTAGAAGGAATTAGTGAATCTGCTTTATTAGCTCTTGCAAAAGAAGCTGCTCTTTTAGGTGGAAGAGAGATAATGGATGTGTATCAAAATGATTTTGATGTAGTGCATAAAGAAGATAATTCCCCCTTAACCATTGCAGATCAAAGAGCTAATCGTGTTATTGAAGAGCATTTAAAAACAACTGAAATTCCAATTTTAAGTGAGGAGGGCATTCATTTAGATTATGATACACGAAAAAAATGGGAATATTTATGGATTGTTGACCCATTAGATGGAACAAAGGAATTCATAAAAAGAAATGGAGAATTTACTGTAAATATTGCATTAGTTAAAAACGGATTACCCATTCTTGGTGTTATCTATGTCCCTGTTAAAAATTGGATGTATTTTGGGAATTCTAAAGGGTCCTTTAAAGAAATAAATAATGAAGTAATTAAATTACCTTTTTCAGTTGCTCATAGACCTTACACTGCTGTTGGCAGTAGGTCACATCCAAGCAAGGAGACAGCCGATTTCTTTGATCAATTGAAAAAAGAAAAAGGAGAGGTAAACGTGGTAAGTATGGGTAGCTCATTGAAAATATGTTTGGTAGCAGAAGGGACAGCAGATGTATACCCAAGATTTGCACCAACCATGGAATGGGATACCGCAGCAGGACATGCAATTGCTAAATTTGCTGGCCGAACATTTAAAGATGTGAATACCCAACAAGAAATGGTATATAATAGAGAACAATTACGAAATAATTGGTTCATAGTAGAATGAAGAAAAAAGCACTAATTACTGGAATTACAGGACAAGATGGCGCTTATTTAGCAGAGCTATTACTTGGCAAGGGATATGAGGTTCATGGCGTAAAGAGAAGAGCTTCTTTATTCAATACGCAAAGAGTTGATCATTTATATCAAGATAAACATCAAGAAAACATAAATTTTTTTTTACAATATGGTGATTTAACAGATTCCACCAATTTGATTAGGATAATTCAGGAGGTGCAACCTGATGAAATATACAACTTAGGAGCACAATCACACGTTAAGGTTTCTTTTGAAGTCCCTGAATATACAGCCAATACTGATGCAATTGGCACACTACGATTGCTAGAAGCAATACGTATATTAAAATTAGAAAAGAAAGTTAAGTTTTACCAAGCATCCACCTCTGAATTATATGGTAAAGCAGAAGAAATACCACAAAATGAAACTACGCCATTTTATCCAAGAAGTCCATATGGTGTAGCTAAGTTATATGCTTTTTGGATTGTTAAGAATTACAGAGAAGCCTATGATATGTTTGCTTGTAATGGGATTCTATTTAACCACGAAAGCCCAATAAGAGGGGAAACGTTTGTGACAAGAAAAATAACTAGAGCTGTAGCTAAAATTTCTTTAGGATTACAAGAAAAAATGTTTATTGGCAACCTCAATGCGCAGAGAGATTGGGGTCATGCTAAGGATTATGTGGAGGGAATGTGGTTAATGTTACAACAAGAAAAACCGGAAGATTTTGTTTTAGCTACGGGAAAAACTACAACAGTAAGAGACTTTTGCACTTTAGCCTTTAAGGAAGTAGACATTGACATTAGTTGGGTAGGTGAAGGAGATAATGAGAAAGGGATAGATCATGTATCAGGAAAAGTTTTGGTTGAGATAGATAAAAATTACTACCGTCCAACAGAAGTTGATTTATTAATTGGAGATGCCTCAAAAGCAAAAGAAATACTCAATTGGGAGCCTAAAATAGAATTAGAATCGTTGATTAAAGAAATGGTAGAATCAGATGTTACCTTATTTAAGAAAGATATTCATTTAAAAAAAGGCGGATTCGATTCCCTAAATCAATATGAATAAACAAGATAAAATCTACATTGCTGGCCATAATGGTATGGTGGGTTCTGCCATTTATAGAAAAATTAAATCGCAAGATTATATAAACATCTTGGTTAAGAGCTCCAAAGAATTAGACTTAAGAAACCAACAGGCTGTAAATGAATTTTTTCAATTGGAAAGGCCAGATTATGTTTTTTTGGCCGCTGCTAAGGTAGGTGGAATTTTAGCTAACAATATATACAAGGCTGAATTCATCTTTGACAATTTAGCTATTCAAAACAACATTATTGATGCTGCTCATAAATTTGGAGTAAAAAAGCTACTTTTCCTGGGGTCTTCCTGCATTTATCCAAAATTTGCTGATCAACCTATTTTGGAAAAATATTTACTTACTGGAGAACTTGAATCAACCAATGAACCTTATGCAATTGCCAAAATTGCAGGATTAAAAATGTGTCAATTTTACAATCAACAGTACGGTAGTAATTTTATTTCTTTAATGCCCACAAATTTATATGGGTCAAATGACAATTTTGATCTTGAAAATTCTCATGTCTTACCAGCATTAATTCGAAAATTTCACGAAGCGAAAATCAACAGTTCTTCTTATGTTAAATTATGGGGAACAGGAACGCCTAAAAGAGAATTTTTACATGTTGACGATTTAGCTAATGCATGTGTTCATTTCATGCACAATTACAATGAAAATTCACCAGTAAATATTGGGACAGGAAAAGATATTGCCATATCTGATTTGGCTTATTTAATCAAAGATATTGTTGGTTATTCTGGTGAGATTAGGTGGGACTCTACTAAGCCTGATGGTACCCCAAGAAAATTATTGGATATTTCTAAAGCTAAAGAAAATGGTTGGACATACACTATAACTTTAGAAGAGGGTATACGTATGACGTATGATTGGTATGTTAAAAATGAAAAAAGATAATATTCAGCTCATAGGGCTTTTTTTATTGTTTTCCTTTTCGAATTCAACAGGTCTTACTCAGCTAAAAAATCATAGTTTTTCTTTTTTTTACCATGAAAATGACACCAAAACTCCTCATTCCTCAATTAAGCCATATTTAGAATCTTATCAATTTAATGTTGATACAACAGAAGTAGAAAGAGATAAAAAATGGAAAAAAAAATTACTGGATGAAAGTTTACTTTACATTAATGAGCACCAAATTAGACTAACAACAGATCCACTATTTAATTTCACTTTAGGTCCTCAAAATGCAGTAAAGGATTTTTTTTATTCTAGCAATGTAAGGGGATTTAGAATTACTGGAGATGTAACTTCAAAATTATCTTTTGAAACTCGATTTTACGAAAATCAATTTTTTTATCCAGATTATTTAGCTCAAAAAGCCATTCAAAGAGCAGAGGAAGAAAATTCAATTGATGCTGTAGCTTTTGGCTTGGGTAGAGCTAAGAAATTCAAAGATTACGGAGTTGATGCCGGTCTGGGTAATGGATATATTAGTTTTTCACCCGTTAGAAATGTGAATTTTCAATTGGGTCATGGAAGACATTTTTTTGGAAATGGGTATCGGTCTTTGGTGTTGTCTGATTATTCTCCTGACTATCCTTATTTAAGTGGTCAATATTATCTCATTGAAAATAAATTACTTTATAAACATGTTCAAGCAAGATTGTATAATTTAAATAGGATTCCTATTTCAACCACACCAGAATCGATGCTTATTCCAAAGTCATTTAGCTTTAATCAGCTTTCGTTGCAGGCAACGCCTGAGTTGTCTTTTTCCATTTTTGAAGGTGCTACTTTTAAAACTTATAGCTTAGATAGTGGTACGGTTCGTCCTCATTACAGTTTTTACATTCCAATTATGGGAACTAATTTATTAGCTATTGATTCTATAAATAGTAATACGCTAATATTTGGTTTTAATACGAGCTATTCTTTTAAAGATAGAATTAAGTTATACAATCAATTTGTAATTAGAGATGAACAGAGAATAGGTGCTCAAATAGGTATGAGGTGGAATTTTAGTGTTGATCGTAAACAATCCAATTCTTTTATAAATCTAGAGTTTAATTATTCCCCAACAGCATTATATTCCGTTGATAGTATTAATAAATACCAACAATTTAGTCATTTAAGTCATGAACTCGCACATCCTTTGGGTTCAGGATTTAATGAATGGTTGATTAAGGGGCAAATAAACTATAAACGATTCTTTTGTCGATTTAGTGATAATATTGTCAAAATTGATCAACCAGGAAATAACCAGCATTTTGCTAATCAAGTTTTTACACCAGTTGATTTAATATCGACTATTGATGAAACAAGTCGACTCATTTTTTTGAATAATTCTATAGGAGTATTAATTAATACATCAACTAAAATGGAATTTTCGATTGGGCACTTATCTAGGGCAGTTGATGGTAATTGGGATAATTACATTTTATTTTCTTGGAGAACTTATTTGAAAAACGATTATTTTGACCAATAATTTTAATATATGAGCGGTCTTTACATTATCATATTTGGGTTTTTAACGGCTTTCTTAGTCGTTCTTTTTTCCATGCCTTCTTTGATAAAAGTGGCTAAGCTTAAAAATTTAGTAGATACCCCTATGGAGGATAGAAAGATGCATAGATGGAGTATCCCTACCTTGGGAGGTGTTGTAATTTTTGGTGCTTTAATTTTCTCATATACCTTGTGGTTTCCAGAAGAATATGATCACATTCCTGGTATGTTGATAAACTTCAAATATGTAATAGCATGTTTGTTGTTGCTATTTTTCGTGGGGGTAAAGGATGATATCATTGGAACGGCTCCATTGAAAAAGTTAATCGCTCACATTATAGTTGGGTTTATTCTTGTTATCATGGCTGATATTAGAATAATTTCTATGCATGGAATTTTTGGAGTATTTGATTTAGATTTATGGCAAAGTTATTTATTGACCATCTTTGCTTATTTAGTTATTATAAATTCTATTAATTTAATTGATGGTCTGGATGGCTTAGCTGGACTCATTTCTTTCTTAGCTTCATTGTTTTTAGCGATTATTTTTTATTTAACTGGGAATATTCCAATTGCTCTTCTTGCAGGTGTATTATCTGGAACAATGTTAGGATTCATTTTCTTTAATTTTTCTCCTGCTAGAGTTTTTATGGGAGATGCCGGGTCACTTTCTATTGGTGTTATATTCTGTGTGCTAACCATTAATGCAATTAATGAAAATTATTCCACTGGACCAGATTGGCTACAGCAATTGAATAAACCTGTATTGCTTTTATCTATACTATCTTATCCTTTGATGGATACCCTTCGAGTTTTCATACTAAGAGTGATAAGGTCTAAATCTCCATTTAAAGCAGACAAAAATCATATTCATCATCATTTTGAAAAAACGGGTATTGGACATGCAAAGACGTCTTTACTTCTTTTTTTATTTAGTGCTGCTGTAGTATGCTCACAATTATTCTTTCAACTTTTTTGTGTAATTAATCAACCGACAATCCTTTTTTTCTTGCAAATTTTGTTTTCTTCTTTGTTAATGACTGGGCTTTATTATATGGTCAAAAAATCACCATCAAAGTCATGAAGGTTTCATTTTTCTTAATTTTTCATGTTTGGGTAGTTACTTCATTTGCTCAACAGTATTTATTTGGTGATTTTCAGCGAAGATACCAATTAGAAAAAGCAATTTTTTTAAATGATGAAATACATGGTTTATCCAAACCTATTTTATTGGATTCATCTCTTGAAAATTCTATTCAAGAGGGTATTTGGTCCTACGGAAATTTCAGTGATACTTCAAGATTTCTTGTATTACCTATTGTAGATGGTATTTTTAAATACAATTCTACTGATAATTCATTTAGTAATGCTATTGGTTTGGGAGCTCAATTTAATTATGAGCATAAAAATTTATACACTCAATGGAGAGCAGGATTTCAAATGGGTACACTTTCAACTTTTGAGCATGATCTAACACATAAAAGACCATGTGCTCCAGGGATAGGATACTTAAATGACTCTGTTAATTTGTCCTATCGTTCCCCTATTGTTGAGGGGTATATTTCTTATCAACCTCACCCATTTATCAATTTAAGTACTGGAATAGGTAAAAACTTTTTGGGAGATGGTTATCGTTCTTTATTCCTTTCCGATTATGCTTCAAATTATCCTTTTCTTAAAATGGAATCAACTTTCTGGAAAGTAAAGTACATCAATCTTTGGTCTCTTCACCATGATTTACATACAGCAACTTACACAAATCAAAAATGGTCCAGCTTACACGCTTTAAGTTATAATGTAACTAAATGGTTGAATTTAACTCTATTTGAGGCTGTGGTATGGCAAGGAGAAGATACGCTTAATAAAAGAGGGTTTGATTTTAACTACCTAAATCCATTTGTTTTTTTTAGACCTGTAGAATATGGCATAGGATCTTCCGATAATTCTTTTTTTGGTGGAGGAATCAAAATTAAATTACCCAAAAAAGTTTTATTGTATCAACATTTTATTTTAGATGAATTTTTACTTAGTGAGTTCCAAAATAGAAATGGTTGGTGGGGAAATAAATATGGATATCAAGTTGGATTTAGAACATTTGATTTATTTGGGATTGATGGCATGTACTCTTTGGCAGAGTGGAATTTTGTTAGGCCATTTACCTATTCTCACATAAATTCAATGCAAAACTATGGTCATCAAAATCAATCACTAGCTCACCCTTTAGAAGCTAATTTTTTTGAAGGATTAGCTATTCTTGGATATCAAAATAACAACTTAGATTTATCTGTTAAATATGCTTTTCAACGATATGGTAAGGACTTTCAGTTGTTTAATTTTGGAGGAAATATGTTTAATTCTTATGTAGTTAGAGATAGTGATTATGGACATGTGGTCGGTCAAGGCAACACTATCGATCAACATGTTTTTGAATTTAGAGCTTCACTTTTATTAATTGCGATGACTAATACTAAATTATTTACTCAATTTAATTATCGATATAATAGGGCTATGAATAATTCTATATCCTCATCTACCCTTATTTCTTTGGGAATAAGTTCTAACTTATGGCAGTCCTATATGGATTATTAATTGAAAGGTTGAACACAAGTTTTATTAAAGGATAAATTATACTAATTTCGCCACCAAATGAAAGCAAATCATTTGGAATCGTCATTAGAAGTAAATTTTCTATCCAAAATTAAGGCACTAGTAGCGCTTATGAAGCTTCGTTTGTCTTCTCTTGTGGTGTTGAGTGCTTTTTTTGGTTATTTTATGGCTAAAGGTGACTTATCCTCTTGGAATTTATGTCACTTACTATTAGGAGGCTTATTAATAACGGGTTCATCTAATGGGTTCAATCAGCTTTTGGAAGTTAATACAGATTTATTAATGAAGCGGACAATTAATAGACCACTTCCTTCAAAAGTGCTTTCCAATTTAGAGGCTATTCTATTTAGCTCGATTATTGGATTTGTTGGACTATGGCTATTGTATTTGGTTAATTACAAATCTTTGATTTTAGGTCTATTTAGCATGATAACCTATGTCCTTATTTATACACCACTCAAAAAAAAATCATCCATTGCTGTTTTTATTGGTGCAATACCAGGCAGTATTCCCCCACTCCTTGGATATGTTGCTGTCACAAATAAATTTGGATTAGAACCTGGCATTCTTTTTATGTTGCAATTTTTTTGGCAATTCCCTCACTTTTGGGCATTAGCATGGAAATTAGATGAGGATTATAAAAAAGCTGGATTTAGGCTACTTCCTAACATGGAAAAAAATAAAAAAAGCGCTTTTCAAATTATGCTTTATTCTGCATTTTTAATACCTGCTTCAATGTTGCCATGGGCTGCTGAAATGACAGGTTCATTATCTATGTTTTTGGCTATTTTTTTAAGTCTTATTATGTACACTCCGTCCATAAGATTATACTTTACACTGGAGGATAAATACGCATCTCAGATCATGTATTTTTCATTTGCTTATTTACCTATAATTTTTACGTTTTATTGTTTTGATTTACTTTAATTTTCATCATGCAACAATTTGATTCTAATAAACAAAAAGAAAAAGTTTACTCCTCACTTGTTTTAGTGGGGGTCATTGGAAGTATTATGCTTTTTGCCGGGCTTTCAAGTGCAGTTTTGGTTAGAAAAATGGATAAGTTTTGGGTAAATATCCACTTGCCAAATGAATTTATATTCAGTACAATCATAATATTGGTTAGCAGTATAACTTTCTTTTTGGCACTAAAAAGTGGTAGAAAAGGTCATAAGAAAAAATTAATACAGCTTTTAGTGGTCACTTTTTTATTGTCTATAGCTTTTACCTTTTTTCAATTTAAAGGTTGGAGTTCTTATTACAAAAGTGGAAATGCAATAAAGTCCTTTGTAACTTTTGTATATGGACAATATGGGAAAGATTTTAAGGTAATGAAAGGTGAAGACATCATAGATTTTGATGGTGAAAATTACGTTATTGAAAATCAGGTTATTGAAGATGTTGAATTAGAAAAGATTAAA
>CAJWIX010000025.1 GCA_913042175.1 uncultured Flavobacteriales bacterium | reverse complement strand
GCTTTTTATCTTTTGTAAGTTCGAGCTTAAAACTTCCATCTTTTTTAGAAGACACTCCCTTATTTTGATCTTTAATTATTATGCTGGCATCTTCTATTGGATTTCCTTTCACATCTCTAATTGTTCCAGTTAATTCAATGGTTGATTGGGAAAATCCCACCGATGAATAAATGAAAAAAATGAAAGAAAATATTGAACGTTTAAAGTGTCTCATTGTTAATTTTTGAAATCTCCTCTTTTCCAAGCTTCAATGAATTTTGCCCATGCAATGGGGTTTAGTAAGTTGTTAGGTGGGTATTGCCCTGCATAGTATAACTTACTTTGAATTTGTTGCTGTTGCCATTTAAAGTTCAAGCCACCATCCATAGGGGTGAATTTCATTCTTTCATTTAATTGAGATCTAGAAAGGTTTTTCATAGCTCGCTTATAATCATCATTAGGAATTTCTGTTTCCACAAAAGCCTTTGCAAATTGTTCTTTTGATGGCCATGGGTATACAACGGCAGTTTTTAATAAAATAGTATCTTGAAACATGACTTGTATCAAAGAGTATTTATCAGTTGATAATGTATCTGGAATTATAAATGAGGATTTCTTGTAACCAATACTGCTAAATTCAATGGTATCTCCTTTATTAGCAACAAAGGAAAAATAACCGAAATAATCCGAAGTAGTACCCCTCTTTGTCGCCTTGTCAATGATACTACAATAAGGAACAGGTTTTAAACTATCTTGTGATACAACCACACCACTAAATTGAATAAAACTGTTTTGACTAAATAGACTTTTAGTTATTAAAGTTAAAGATAAAGCTGTGAATATTAATAATAAACGTACCAATAATCTTAATTTAAGTTTTTAATTTTACCTTGATAAAATGTATAATTTACCAATATACAAACTGATTTTAATTTTGATTTGTGCAGTACAAGCTAATGCTCAAATTAATTATCAATTTGCTAATTTTTGCACTGTTGGCGATAAAGTTTATAAGTCAAATTTTAACGCTGACCCAAATGTAGATTTTTATGTTACTGGAGCAAATTATAATTGGGATTATTCATCTTTAGTTTATTCAGGTCAAGATTCAACATTAAATTATCAGGTTAGTCAAACACCATTTGCTTATCAATTATTTTTCAATAATATTTTTCTATATCCAAATCATTTTGCCAGTTTTGCTCAAAGAGGGATGGATATAAATAATGTGCCTAATCTGCAAATTTCGGATAGATTTGATTTTTTTGCTACTTCTAATTCATCTCTAACTAAAGTTGGATTTGGCGCAAACATAAATGGGTTACCTGCATCTATTCGCTACGATACCTTAGAAACGATTTATCAATTTCCACTTTCATTTGGAGATATTGATTCTTCAAGAGCTTATTATCTAGCTTCTGTTCCATCTTTAGGGACTTATGGACAATGGATTAGAAGGTCTTATGAAGTAGATGGATGGGGAACATTACAGACTCCATATCAAACCTATGATGTCATAAGGGTAAAGACAATTATAAAGCAAAGAGATACCATTTATGTAGATCAGTTCCAATTTGGAACTACTTTTGATCAGCCCGATATTACGCTTTTGCAATGGTTTTCTATAAATGAAAAATTTCCAGTATTAGAAGTTTCTTACCAATCAGGTTTTCCTTTACAATCTTGGTATTTAGATCAACTTCATGTAGGTCAAATAGAATTGGATACTGAAATAAAATGTTATCCTAATCCTGCAAATGATATAATTTACATAGATGGATTACATCAGTTAAATGAATATAATATTGAGTTATTAGATGCAGTTGGAAATAAAATTCATGCCTGTAAGAATTGCGAAAATATTTCGCTTTTGGGACTCCAGTCAGGGGTTTATTTTGTTAGCATTATTATTCGAGATGAAGTGCGTGTTTTTAAGGTGTTTAAACATTAAAAAATAAATACACCAAATACAATTCCAATTATAATAATAAACAGGTTTTTGAATTTATCTTTTGAATGATTATGATCTTCAAAAATAAGTAAGGTAGTTATATGTAGAAGCATACCTGTTGTTAATGCCAAAAACTTTGTAGACCATTCATGAAATGATTCAGTCAACATCAATTGTTCACCTATAATTGCCCCAAGAGGAGTAGTTATGGAGAATAGTACAAGAAATAAGTATTTTTTTAATGTTGAGACTTTTAATTCAATAAGAAAAAACATTAAAACTATTGCAATAGGTAACTTGTGTATAAGTATTGCAGTGAAATAAATCCAAGAAAATGATGATTCCAAGCTTATTTCATTTGCATGAATATGAGAGTGGTTGGTGTCAAAAGATTGTATTGGAATACCTTCAATAAACGCATGTGTACATAAGCCAATAAATATTATGGCTAGTTGACTTTTGTTAATAGAACCATGGTGATGAACATGACCATGTTCAATGCCTTTAGAAAGTAATTCTAACAATATCTGAAGTATGAAGCCTGCTAATAAAAAATATCCAAGTGTATGTTCGTGATGGCTGAAAATTTCGGGTATGATATGTATGCAAATCAGTGATAGAACAACAGATACAGAAAATGAAAGAATATGATTTCTGTAGTTTTTAAAGTAACGACCAAATACATCTGCCAAGAAGCCCGTACCAATTACACTTAGTATTAGAATTGTTATCATCATATTGAAACATTACTTTTTTTAGCCCATAAAATCAATCTATCACTTTCTTCGCAATAGGGTTCTAGTGAATAGTTACCAAAAGCCTCAATTAATTCAAATCCGGTTTCATTGAACATTGATTTAAAATCTTTTAGGTTAAAAAGTTGAACTCTTTCATTGAATTTTGAAGTCTTGTCATTGTCGTTAATTTGAATAGATTTCATGATGCAGTTACCTGAAACGAATTTTTGGATGTCAAATTTAACATCTTGAATTACTTTAACTTCTTTAATTTGAGTTTTATTCTTAATAAGAGTCGTGTTTAAAAAATCAATTAATAAATAACCACCATCCACAAGATGATGGTTTATACATTGCAATACATTTAAGTTTTCTGAAGCATTTTCGAAATAACCAAAACTGGTAAAAAGATTAAAAACATAATTATATTTCTTTTTCATGTTGAAGTTTCTCATATCCCCAATATAAAAGTGAAGATTTTGCTTTTTAATTTGCTTGGCTAAGTTGATGTTGTTTTCTGATAAATCTATGCCATCAACATTTTTAAAAATACCACTGAGTTTAAATGCATGTCTTCCTTTTCCACAGCCCAAGTCAAGTACGTTTGATTTTTCATTTAAAGCTAATTTTTCTACTAAATTTTCTATGAAAAAATTTGCCTCGTTTTGACTTCTGTTTTGATACAATAAGTGATAGTATCTAGAGTTAAACCAATCTTCAAACCATTCTTTTTCTCTCACTGAGTCAATTTTTTTCAAATCTAATATTTTAATTATTATGATATGTTGAAATAAGTGTAAGACCTATTAACTATTTATTATATTTGTTTCGTAATGAAAACCGATATTTTTGATCTATACAAACTAATGGAGAGAGATTATGTTCTCCTTGCCTTTAAAGGGTCAATTACTTCAGAATTATTAAGTTCAGTTTTCCAAATTATGGAGTCTAAAATGGAAGATCTTAAGGATGCTCCCAAAATTAGAAAACGTGTCTTCAATGTATTGGTAGAATGTTTACAGAACTTGTATCATCATATTGATGAATTTGAAGTTAAAGGTTCACCTGAAGAGTTAGCTGAAAAAAAATCAGCTATATTTAGCATAAGCAGAACACCTGATTCCTACAATATTGTTACTGGAAATTATATTGATGCCGCTAATGTTGCTGATATTTCTGGTAAAATTGATTACATCAATTCTTTAGATAGAGATCAGTTAAAGGCTTACTACAAAGAGGTCTTAAATAATGGGGTTCTGAGCAAAAAAGGAGGTGGAGGATTAGGTCTAATAGATATAGCAAGAAGATCGGGTTCAAAGCTTGATTATAATATAAGAGAAATAAATGAAGGTTTTTCATTTTTCACATTAACAGTTAAAATTTTAAAAAAATAGCATCATGGAGGATTTAATTTTAGAGGGATCAGCAAAAACACCAGTAGTAGAACTTAAAGGAAATGGCGAATTACTTTTAAAGGGTAGGTCAATTCCTGAAAATTCTATAGAGTTTTACAAGCCAATAATTGATTGGATTGATAATTATAGCCAATCTGTTAATGATCAAACTGTATTAAGTGTTCAATTGGAATATTTTAATACTAGTTCATCAAAATGTATTTTAGATGTGTTTAAAAAATTAGAATCATTAAGTGGTACTGATGTCCAAGTAAAATGGTACTATGAAGAAGATGATGAAGATATGCTTGAGGCTGGAGAAGATTATGAAGCAATCATAGATTTACCTTTTGAAATGATTGAGGTTGAAGAAATTTAATTCGACTTATTTAGTAATTTTAAGGCTGTCTACAAGACAGCCTTTTTTTTTGTATGAAAAAAAATATTGTAATTTCTCTGGATGGTCATTCTGGTTGCGGTAAAAGTACTTTAGCTAAGAAAATTGCCGAAGCATTAAATTATATATATATAGATACTGGTGCTATGTATAGGGCTGTTTCCCTGTATTATATGAAGCACAATTTAATTGATCAAGAGGGAAAGTTAAATGCTAATTTTAAAGATCATTTAAACTCATTTCAAATAGACTTTACCAAGCCAAATGCCTATGGTAAAAGTTTTGTTCGATTGAATGGTAAAGTTGTGGAAGATAAAATTAGAACACTTGAGGTGTCTAATCAGGTGAGTGAAGTAAGTAAATACCCTTTAATTAGAGAAAAATTGGTAAACATACAACAGCAATATGGCAAAAAAGAAAATCTTGTGATGGACGGAAGGGATATTGGGACAGTTGTGTTTCCAAATGCAGATATCAAGTTTTGGGTAAAAGCATCTGCTGATAAAAGAGCCATGAGAAGATGGCAGGAATTCAAAGAAAAAGGGGAGGAAATTGAATATCAACAAGTTTTAGATAATATAAATTCTAGAGATTACCAAGATCTTAACAGGGAGGTTAGCCCTTTAAAAAAACCGACTGGAGCCATTGAAATCGATACGTCTAACATAACTATCCAAGCCACATTTGATGAAGCAATGAATCACATTAATAAGATTTTGGCGAAATAGTTCATGCGATATTTTTTTGAAATAGCATTTAATGGAACTCATTATCATGGTTGGCAAATACAAGACAATGCAATTTCAATTCAACAGGTTATACAAGAAAAATTAGCCCTGTTAACCAAACAAAAAAATGTTCATATTACAGGGTGTGGTAGGACTGATACGGGTGTTCATGCGTCACAATTTTATTTTCATGTTGACTTAAAGGAGATAGATGATTTAAATCATTTTATCTTTCAATTAAATAATGTATTGCCAGTAGATATACAGATAAAGCAAATACTGAGAGTTTCTAATGAATCACACTCTAGATTTGATGCATTAAGCAGAACCTATGAATATAGAATTTCGACTACAAAAGCTCCTTTTAATCAAGGGTTAGTCACTTATATTGCAGGAGATCTAAATATTGAAAACATGAGTAAATGTTGTTCTTATTTACTAGGTAAGCATGAATTTACATCTTTTAGTAAAGTTCATACTGACGTGAATCATTTTTTTTGTGAAGTGTACGAAGCATTTTGGAGTAAAAAGAATGAACAAATTATATTCACTATTAAAGCTAACCGATTTTTAAGAAATATGGTTCGAGCAATAGTAGGTACGATGTTATTAGTCGGTAAGGAAAAGATCTCGCTAAATGAGTTCAAAAAAATAATGGATTTAAAGGATAGAACTAAAGCTGGGCCATCTGCAAAAGCCAAAGGTTTGTTTCTTACAAAGGTCAATTATCCATCCCAAATTTATGTCTAAAGTAAAAGTCTGGGACTCCATATTGTTCAAACGTGTTATTAAGGTTTCTAGGCCTCATAGGTTACTTCTTATAAGGGGTATAGTACTCACAATATTATTGGCGATATTATCTCCCATTCGACCTTATATCATTGGTAAATTAGTCGGGGATTATGTTAGATTAGGTGATGAAAAGGCTCTCTTATTCGGGACAATTCTTGTTATTTCTATTCTTGTTATTGAATCTATTTTTTTAATAGTAGTTTCTTACACTTCTAGTGATTTAGGTCAGCGGGTAGTAAAGGATTTGAGGAATCAATTGTTTCAGCACATTACCAAATTAAAACTAAAATACTTTGATCAGAACCCCATAGGAATGTTGGTTACCCGTTCTGTTAGTGATATGGAGACTATTGCAGATATTTTTTCCCAAGGTATATTGGTTATTATTGGAGATTTACTAAAATTAGTTGGGGTTTTAACTTTCATGTTTTATATAAATTGGAAATTAACTTTATTGGTTCTTATTCCCATTCCTTTATTACTAATTAGTACCAATATCTTTAAACGAGCCATAAAAAGTTCTTTTCAAGAAGTTAGAAAGCAGGTTTCTCATTTGAATTCTTTTGTTCAAGAACACATTACAGGTATGAACGTTGTTCAAATATTTAGTAGGGAAAATGTAGAAGCAAAAAAGTTCAATAAGATTAACCAAAAGCATAAAAAAGCTCACATAAAAGGCATTATGGCTTATTCCATTTTCTTTCCTGTAGTAGAAACTTTAAGTGCATTATCTATAGCTATTTTAGTGGTATACAGTATTTGGTCTATTTCCTATGGTAATGTAGATTATGGTACTGTTACAACTGAGATGATGTCTTTCATTCTTTATGTCCATATGTTATTTCGCCCTATAAGAATGTTGGCTGATCGTTTTAATACACTACAAATGGGTATGGTAAGTTCATCAAGAGTTTTTGAATTATTGGATAATGATGAGGTTATTGTCCAAAAAAGCAAAGATGAGCTCAATTCTTTTAAAGGTCAAATAACATTTAAAGATGTTCATTTTAGTTATGATGGTAGGGTGAAAGTTTTTGAGGATTTAAATTTAGAATTAAAAGAAGGAGAAACAGTTGCAGTAGTTGGTCCAACTGGAGCAGGCAAAACTTCATTGATCAATTTATTGTCAAGATATTATGAGTTTCAAGATGGAAAAATAATGCTTGATGATAAAGATATTAGAACAATATCTTTAACCTCTCTTAGATCTAAAGTTGCTGTTGTACTTCAAGATGTTTTTTTGTACAACACTTCCATATATGAAAATGTAACGCTTGGAGATGAAGATTTTTCGATTGAAGAAGTAATAGAAGCAGCAAAAGAAGTTGGTGTTCATGACTTTATTGCTCAATTAGAAGGGGGTTATCAATTTCAAGTAAAAGAAAGGGGAGGAGTACTGTCTTCTGGACAAAGACAACTTATTTCATTTTTAAGAGCTTATATTCGAAAACCCCATCTACTTATTTTAGATGAAGCAACATCATCTGTTGATTCATCAGCTGAGGAATTAATCCAAAAAGCAACAAAAGTTATTACTAAAAATAGAACTTCATTAATAATTGCTCATCGACTTTCAACGATAAAAAATGCAGACCGAATTTTAGTATTGGATAAAGGTAAAATTGTAGAAGAAGGTAACCATAAATCTCTTCTCAAAGAAAAAGGGCAATACTATGAGCTATATCAGCATCAATTTTTGAGAGAAGAAAACATTATGATTAAAGAAAGCATTTAGCTAGGTGTTCTTTAGTGTAGGATTTTATGTCACTGTTTAAAAAATTCTCAGGAGTACCTTGATATAATAAATTACCTCCTTTATCTCCACCTTCCAATCCTAAATCTATAATCCAATCTGCAGTTTTTATAATGTCCATATGATGTTCTATTATAACTACATGGTGACCAATATTAACTAATTCTTGAAGTGACTTAATTAGCTTTTTAACATCATGAAAATGTAAACCAGTAGTGGGTTCGTCAAAAATGAATAATTTCCTTTGATTAGACTTCTTTCCAGTGAGGAAAGAGGCTAATTTAATTCGCTGGGCTTCACCACCACTTAAGGTGTTAGATGATTGTCCAAGTTGAACATATTCCAATCCAACTTCGTTCAGTGCTTCTATCTTTGATTTAATTTTTTTACAATGCGTATCATCCTGGTCGAAAAAAGTTAAGCTCTCTTCAACTGTCATCTCTAGAATGTCTGCAATGTTTTTATCCTTGTATTTAACCTCTAAAACCTCTTCTTTGAATCGTTTTCCATGACACTCATCACAGGTTAAATGAACATCAGCCATAAATTGCATCGATATAGTAAGTTGTCCTTCCCCTTGACATTTTTCACATCTTCCTCCATCTACATTAAAGCTGAAAAATCCAGGTTTAAAACCATTGAGTTTTGCATGTTTTTGTTTGGCAAATAATTGTCTTATGTCGTCATAACCTTTAATGTATGTTATTGGGTTTGATCTTGAACTTTTACCTATTGGGTTTTGGTCTACAAATTCAACACCATCTATCATATCAAAATTGACTTTAATGCTATTTGCATGAAGAGGTTGTTTTATTTCTGTGATAAAGAATCTCTCAAAAAACTTGTAAAGAATTTCACCAACTAAAGTTGATTTTCCACTTCCGCTTACACCAGTTACTACGCAAAAAGTTCCTAGAGGAAATTTGACGTTAATATTTTTAAGGTTATGTAAATATGCACCGTTAATTTCTATAAAATCTTTGGCTGGTCTTCTTTGTTTTGGAATATCAATACGTAGTACTTTGGTTAAATATTTAGCTGTTAAGCTTTTTTGATGATGAATCAGTTCTTGATGGTTACCTTTAAATACCACCTCGCCTCCATATCTTCCTGCACCAGGGCCAATGTCAATAATTTCATCTGCAGACATCATCATGTCTTCATCGTGTTCTACAACTATAACGGAATTTCCAATATCTCTTAATTTTTTTAATACGTTGATTAATTGTTGACTATCCTTTGGGTGTAAACCAATAGAGGGCTCATCTAAAATATACATGGAACCAATTAATGAGCTTCCAATAGATGTAGCCAAGTTAATTCGCTGAGATTCACCACCAGATAAAGTATTGGTTGGTCTATTTAATGTTAAATAGTTTAATCCTACATCATTTAAATAGCTTAATCTAGAGCTAATCTCTGTAATTAGTCTATTGGCAATTTGTTTATCGCCTTTTTCTAATTCCAAATGCTTAAAAAATTGCAAAGCTTCTTTAATGCTAAACCTATTGATTTCACTAATGGAAAGTTCACCTACTTTAACGTAATTTGCATCAATCCTTAACCTGTCTCCATGGCAGGTGTTACAAGTGGTTTTTCCTCTATATCTGGCTAGCATTACTCTGTATTGAATCTTATAAGATTTTCGTTCCAGATATTTGAAAAATTGGTGTAATCCTTTAAAATAATTATTTCCTTCCCATAATAACAACTTGTTTTCTTCACTAAGCTCATGATAAGCGTCATGAATAGGGAAATCAAAATGATGAGCATTTTGAATGAGTTCATTTTTCCATTTGCTCATTTTTTCACCTTTCCAACAGGTGATGGCATCTTCAAATATGCTTAGATTTGGATTTGGAATAACTAAGGATGGATCAATTCCTATAACCATTCCAAATCCCTCACATGTTTTACAAGCCCCATATGGATTATTGAACGTAAAAAAATCTAAAGAAGGTTCTTGAAAAACTTGACCATCTTTTTCAAAAAGTTGATTGAAGTTTTCTTCTTTTGGGATTTTACCAACAAAATATATGATTTTGCATCTTCCTTTACCTTCATGAAACGCCATTTCTAATGATTCACTAATTCTTGCTTGATTTTCATCAGAACTATCATTAGTAACTCTGTCAATGATTAAATCCTCCTCTTCTTTTATTGGCTGTTCATTTAATTCTATAATGCTTTTATCTGCCCATTTTTTACTGAAGCCTTGTTGTATGTAAATTTTGTTTTGTTCTGCAGCCGTTCTTCCTTTTGGTATATGAATAGGTGCACCAATAAGAATTTTGGTGTTTTCAGGTAATCTAAGTATCCACTGAAGTACATCTTCTGGATAATCGCGAGTAACTTCTTCATTACTTATAGGGGATATGGTTTTTCCTATTCTGGCATAAAGTAGTTTCAAAAAATCATGAATCTCAGTTGTTGTGCCCACTGTACTCCTTGGATTGGAAGAGTTTACTTTTTGTTCTATTGCAATAGCAGGAGAAATCCCTTTGATGTCATCTACATCTGGTTTTTCTATTCTTCCGAGAAATAAACGAGCATAGGCACTTAAGCTTTCTATATATCTTCTATGACCCTCAGCATATAAAGTGTCAAAAGCTAAAGAAGACTTACCTGATCCTGAAACACCTGTTATTACCGTTAATTTATCTCTTGGAATTTTAACATTTATGTTTTTCAAGTTGTGAACTCTAGCACCAATGATTTCGATATGTTCTTTCTTAACTTTAGACACCTCTTGGAGTAATTGCGGCTAAATTAACAGATTTGTTTTCAGTTTTGAATTTTGTTTCCTATATTTGAGTATAATTTTAAAACTCATTGCCTATACATTAATTCTACTATTTAACTTTTTAAACAAAAACTGTAGAATATGTATGCTTCAAAAAGTGATGAGTTCCTCATTCAACAATTTCGTTCAGGTAACAATACTGCTTTTGATATTTTATTAAAAAGGTATCAATCAAAAGTGTTTTCCTATATCATGCAATTAGTAAAAGATCATGACCTTGCTAATGATATCTTTCAAGAAGTTTTTATAAAAGTGGTTATTAACCTCAAGAAAGAGTCCTATCATCACGAAGGAAAGTTATTGTCGTGGATATTGAGAATTTCACATAATCAGGTTATTGATCACTTCAGGAAGTCATCTAAAATGCCTTATGTGGGAAGAAGTTCCTCTAACCCAGACTTTGATATTTTTAGTGTTTTAAAACTGGAAGATTCTTCCATCGAAGATGTGATGATTAATGATCAAATTTTGAAAGATGTAAGGTTATTAATTCATGAATTACCCCAAGATCAAAAAGAAGTAGTGAAAATGCGCTTTTTTATGAAAATGAGCTTCAAAGAAATAGCTGAAAAAACAGGGGTAAGTATAAATACTTCATTAGGAAGGATGCGTTATGCCCTAATAAACCTAAGAAAGCTAATTGATGAAAAACAATTGGTTTTGACCCATGGCTAATTTTAAGCAATAAATTCTAAAATAGGTCGTTTTAAGTAAAATAACTTGAAAAGCCTATGGTATGAACGCTACTAAAAATGTTACTACACAACAATTAAATCCTAAAAACGAAGTGCTTATGTCAATTCGATCTTTTGCAAGGTCGTATCAACATAAATCCTCTAAAAAATTCAAGAGGCAATTAGAATGGGTTGAGAATTAGGCTTTAAAATAGTCTGATACAATGAGATCTTTTGTTCCGTGATTCCAGGAATAAAAACC
This sequence comes from uncultured Flavobacteriales bacterium, assembly GCA_913042175.1. Lineage (GTDB taxonomy): Bacteria > Bacteroidota > Bacteroidia > Flavobacteriales_D > Parvicellaceae. The sequence continues at coordinate 12,594 of CAJWIX010000025.1, read as the reverse complement.
CTCACCTGATTTAACACCTAGTTTTCCTGCTGTTACCATGTTTACTAAAAGTGGACAAGGTGCGTATTTTGGGTTCCCAAATCCATCTTGAAGCACTTTTAATATGGCTAAACATACGTCAAGCCCAATAAAGTCAGCCAATTGTAGTGGACCCATGGGGTGTGCCATACCTAATTTCATAACAGTATCAATTTCCTCCACTCCAGCAACACCTTCGTGAAGCGTTATGATGGCTTCATTAATCATAGGCATCAATATTTTGTTGGCTACAAAACCAGGAAAATCATTTACCTCCACAGGAATTTTGCCAATATTTCTAGACAGTTCCATTATAGTGTCCAAAGTATTATCTGATGTTGAATAACCTTTAATTACCTCCACAAGTTTCATAATAGGAACTGGGTTCATAAAGTGCATTCCAATTACCCTATCTGCTCTATTAGTAGCTGCTGCAATTTTTGTAATGGATATAGATGATGTATTGGTTGATAATATGCAGTGTTCAGGAGCATGTTGGTCCATATCTTTGAAAATAGATAATTTAATATCCATATTTTCGGTAGCTGCTTCTACCACTAAATCAGCTGCTTCAACTCCTTTTTTTAAGTCAGTTATTTTGGATAAGTTACCTAGTGTACTTTGCTTGTTTTCTTGAGTTATTTTTTCTTTAGCTACCATTCTGTCAAGGTTTTTTTCAATAGTAGCTAACGCTTTGTCAAGAGCCTCTGTAGATATATCTATGAGATTAACTTGGTATCCACTTTGTGCAAAAACATGAGCAATTCCGTTTCCCATAGTTCCTGCTCCAATTACAGCAATATTTTTCATACAATTTTTTGGACAAATATAGAACTACTTTTTAACTATTTACCATCACCCTTAATCATAATAATAGCGGTGTAAAAAAGTATTTTTAAATCCAATACTAAAGACATGTTTTCTACATATAGCAAGTCAAATTTGAGACGTGCAACCATTTCTTCTACATTTTCTGCATAACCAAACTTCACTTGACCCCAGCTTGTAATCCCAGGCTTAACTTTTAGTATATGTTTGTAATGAGGTGCTTCTGCAATAATTTTATCAATGTAGAATTGCCTTTCGGGTCTCGGTCCAACAAGAGCCATATCCCCTAATATAACATTGAAGAATTGTGGTGTTTCATCTAACCTTGTTTTTCTCATAAATTTCCCAATAGGTGTAATCCTGGGATCATGTTGACTTGAAAGTTGAGGTCCATCTTTTTCAGCTTCATTGAACATAGACCTAAACTTATAAATCATGAAAGGTTTCCCATTTATTCCAATTCGTTCTTGTTTAAAAATAATAGGCCCTTTGGTTCCGCTTTTGATTATAAGAGACAGAAGTATGAAAATAGGAGAGAGCAGTATGATAGCAATGGTAGAAAGAATGACATCTACAATCCTTTTGGTAATTTTTTCCCAAGGGCTAAGTATTTCTGGGTTTACTGCAATTAAAAGGGCACCAAAAATGGAATTCATTTTAACAGAGCCAGTAAGGATATTGTACATGTCTGCAATGACTTTTATTTTAACATTGAGGTCGGCAAGATCATTTATTATGGTATTTGTTTTTTCATGTTCTTTAGGTTCTGTAGCAATAATAACTTCTTCAATCTGGTGTGAATTAATAACTTGCTTTAAATCACTATAATCTCCTAATTTTTCTAAACCAGTGGTGGTCATCATATCTGGTCCTCCATTTGTAGAGATATATCCTTTAAAAAAATATCCAGATGACTTTTTTAATCCTCTTATTTCAAGTAGTGTTTCTTTGGCTTTATTCCTGCTTCCAATAATTAAGGTGTTGAATCCAACTTTTCCTTTGTGTATTTTACTTACAAGATTTGAGGTGATGATTATTCTTGGAAGGAAGGTAAGCGTGGTGTGAAGGATAATAATAGCTAAAACAAGGTTGTAATAATCTTGGTAAGAATTGATTTGATCATCTAAAAGTAAACCAAAGAATATGAGGATTATACCAAGAAGTGATTGTGAAATAGTTTGCGTGACTTCTTTTATTCGATACTTTTTGTAGGCATTTTTATATTGTCCTAAAGCAGCATAAAGTAAAACCCATAAAACAGATATAATTATGGTGCTGTAAATTAACTTATAGTTAAGTTCAAAATGATAATTTTCTATATATGTTTTTCTGAAAAAATTAAAGCAAAACCAAGCAGAAGCAGCAGACAGCCAATCGAAAAAAAGAAACACTAACCATAGGTACTTTTTCTTCATTGTCTATAAATTACTTTAATGTTGTCTAATCTTACCTTTACATCGTCACTATAGTCTGAATTGAGTATGCTTATGTATAAGTCAAAAGAAGTAGCACTTGGGTAAAAGTTAGTTGCATCAGGAATGTATAGGTAAGTTTTGTTCCAAACTACGCTATCTTGTGAAGAGTGTGTAGGAGTTAAAGTAATAAGGGGTTGTCTCATGTAAGGCAAAAAATCATCTTTGTGTAGTATACCTACAGTAAAAGGATAATTGTTTGCATAATTCATTTCGATATATGCTGGTATATTGATGTTTTTTGGAAATTGATTAAAATCTAGTTCATCTGTTCTCATCTCGAAAACTTCTTGAGATGAATTCAATGATATTTCTCCAATATTTGATCCGTCAAATAAAATTTCTTGAGGTTGATTGGTGATTTCTAAACTAGTATCTGAGATAGTGTAGGTGGTAAATCTTGATTGGGGATCTTCAAAGTTTTCAATCCAAAAAAACAATTGATCTTCATATTCAGTTGAAGGATGAACTGGAATTATGCTATCTGGAAATAATGTAATGTCCAGTTCATAGGCCTTGTAAAAGTCATACTTTGTTCTGTCTCCAGCTATGCCATTTTGTTTTATCCCAGGGTATATTTTCAAACGGTGATTTCCTTCGTAGTGTAGAGGAATAGTACTTGGTAGTTCATATACACCTTCTAAATTGCCATCCATGTATACCCATGCATCTGTTATTTTATTACTTGATGACCCCTGGCTACTATGGGTTATACTAAAATCAAAATGGTCAATATGAATAAATGAGGGTATTTTTTCAGGTCTATCAAAAACTTGACAACTACATAAAAAGAGAATAGCTATAACCCAAATTTGCTTCATATAGAAAGAACGCGAAAATACCATTTTTATTATAACCCTTAGATTAATTTTGAGTCATTGTAATTTGCTCTGAGATATCAATAGCCAATTGCAACACTTTTTGAGCTGATACAAGGTCTATTTCGGGGCTTTTATCCTTAGAAATAGAATCTACAAATGATTTTAACTCTTCTTCGATTGGGTTTATTTCAGATGACTTTTCAGTTTGCATAACCACTTTCTTTTTGCCTTTTGGCCCTAAATCTAAAATAGGTACAAATGGTTCAGGTTCTTTGACTTCTTCTAAACAAATGTATTCAAACTGTTTGTTGAGGAAATCTATAGAGATGTATGCATCTTTTTGGAAAAACCTAGATTTTCTCATGTTTTTAAGTGACATTCTACTGGCAGTTAAATTAGCTACACAACCATTAATGAATTCGATCCTTGCATTAGCTATATCTGGCGTATCACTTAAGACAGCTACACCACTTGCTTGGATGTTTTTGACAGGAGATTTAACCACATGTAGTAAAATATCTAGGTCATGTATCATCAAATCTAAAATAACAGAAACATCAGTTCCTCTTGGGTTAAATTGAGCCAAGCGATGGGTTTCAATGAATTTTGGTTTAGATAATTGTTTAGAAGCTTTTATAAAAGCTGGGTTAAATCGTTCAACATGGCCCACTTGTGCTTTCACATGGTGTTTTTGAGCTAGTTTAATAAGGCTTTTCGCCTCACTTATTGTTTGAGTTACAGGCTTTTCTATGAAGACGTGTTTGTTGTGCTCTATAGCTGTTTTAGCACAGCTGTAGTGTGCTATAGTAGGAGTAACAATATCTATAATGTCACAAGATTGAATTAGAGCTTCGTATTTTTCGAATGATTTAACGCCATATTCCTCTGACACTTGATTTCTAACTTGTTCATTGATGTCGAAAAAGCCTACTAATTCAATAAAATCCGCTTCTTTAAGAATCTTGATGTGAATTTTGCCCAAGTGTCCGGCTCCTACAACCCCAATTTTGTACATATATTGAATTTATTGGATTCAAATTTACTAAATATTGGTTTTTATACTCTAATTATTAACATGAGTTGTTAGCAATATTTATGAAATATCTCTGAAAGTTTGGTAATTACATGCATTTTTGTGTTGATGAATGACACGAAGTTTATTGGATTGAGAAATAAGTTGGTTGCAGAGCTTAAAAGTAAAGGTATATCAGATAAAAAGGTATTAGGAGCTATTGGTATAGTTCCAAGGCATCTTTTTCTTGATCCTGTTTTTAGAGATAAATTTGCTTATGAAGATTCAGCTTTTCCAATCGGTGAGGGGCAAACCATAAGTCAGCCCTATACGGTTGCCTTTCAAACAGAACTTTTGAACGTGAGCAAAGGGAGTAAGGTATTAGAAATTGGAACTGGTTCTGGATATCAAACAGCTGTATTATGTGAATTAGGGGTTAAAGTTCATTCCATAGAAAGACAGAAAAATTTATTTAATTCTGCAAAATTGTTTCTTAATCAAAATGGATACAGGGCTCAACTTTATTTTGGAGATGGTTTTAAAGGTAAGCCTGCATTTGCGCCTTTTGACGGAATTATTGTTACTTGTGGTGCTCCCTATGTCCCAGAAGACTTAAAGTTTCAATTAAAGGTAGGTGGTAGAATGGTTATTCCTGTTGGTGATAAAGACGTACAACAAATGAAAGTAATATCACGTTTAAACAATGATGATTTTAAAACGCAGACTTATGGAGACTTTAAATTTGTCCCCATGTTAAAAAACATAAATAACTAATAATCAATACATTAAAAGATGTTATATAATATTTTAATTCAATACATAGTTAAATCTTTTTTCCTGTTGTGTTTTCTTGTTTTTATAACGCAATACAAAGCACAAGATAGTACTTCATCAAATTCAAATTACTTTTCAATAGAGGGGCAGATTTATCCAGCCTTTAACAATGATGATTACCGACCAAAAGTAAAAGTTAGGTTTTTTTTGAACCCTAAATCTGCTTTGAGGTTAAATCTTAATACAACAAGAACTTCTCTTTATCATGAAATTTATGAAATAAACGGATTAGGAGTGGGAAGTGTTGAAAAAATCAATTCACTCCACCAGTTTTCTTTTGGATACGAAGGGCATAAGCAGATTAAAACAACCAATTTGTACACTGGTATTGAGGGAATTGTAGGATTTGGCAGAAATGATGAGTATGGATCAAGAACAGATTCTTTAACATTTATTGCCGATGAAAATTACAGCATTAAAAGACCAATAAGACAATTTGGTGTGCGAGTCTTTAGTGGTTTTGATCAATTTTTAACAGATAACCTGTTTATTGGAGCAGAGTTTGGATTATTATTCTTGCAAACCAACAATTTAGTTGGCTCATTAACACAGGTAGATGGTAGCTCACAAACGTCATCTGAAGTAACTACTTTAATTCCCAAGAGTAATGTTCAGCAGTTGTCCCTTAACGGATTAGGTTGTATTAGAGTTGGTTGGGTTTTTTAAGGGTTGGAACATTAATTCTACCATTATTTTAGTTATTACACATTATTCGTATATATTTGCAGCCGTTTAGCATTACAATAACTAAAATAGTGTTGATATGTATTTAGATTCAGAAAAGAAAAAAGAATTTTTTAAGAAGTACGGTAAGGGGGAGTCCGATACCGGTTCTGCAGAGGGTCAAATTGCGATGTTCACTTTTAGAATTAATCATTTGACTCAACATTTGAAAGCCAACAAAAAAGACTATAACACACAAAGATCTCTTATCAGATTGGTAGGAAAGAGAAGAAGTCAGTTGGATTATTTGAAGAATAAAGATATTGAAAGATACAGAGAGATTATCAAAAAGTTAAAAATAAGAAGATAATTTAACTGTAAAACATGTATTAGAGGGGACTATTGCGCTAGCGTAATGGTCCTTTTTTTGTTAAAATTAAAATAAGAAAAATGAATATAATCAATGAAAAAATGAGTCTTCCTGGAGGAAAAGAAATCTCTATTGAGACTGGAAAATTAGCCAAGCAATCAGATGGTTCGGTAACTGTAAGAATGGGTGATACCATGTTGTTGGCTACTGTAGTTTCTAACCCAGATGTGAAGGATGGGGTAGATTTTATGCCATTAACGGTAGATTACAGAGAAAAGTTTACTTCAACGGGTCGTTTCCCAGGTGGTTTTTTGAAAAGAGAAGCTAGACCAAGTGACGAAGAGATCTTAACAATGCGTTTAGTAGATAGAGCATTAAGACCACTGTTTCCAGATGATTTCCACGGAGATACTCAAGTAATGATTCAGTTAATTTCATCTGAAAAAGAGAATATGCCAGATGCTTTAGCATGTTTAGCGGCATCAGCAGCTTTAGCTGTTTCAGATATCCCATTTAATGGTCCTGTTTCTGAAGTTAGAATAGCTAAAAAAGATGGTAACCATATCATAAACCCAACTTTTGAAGAGTTAAAAGGGGCTGAGATGGATATGGTGATTGCAGGTACACTAGATAGTATCGTGATGGTTGAGGGTGAAATGAATGAGGTTAGTGAAGCTGATATGCTTGAGGCAATTAAAGTTGCTCACGAGGTTATTAAAGACCAATGTAACTTACAATTAGCTATAGCATCTAAGGTGGCTAAGGCTAACCCAAAGAGAGAATATACTCACGAAACGCATAATGATGAACTAAGAGATAAAATTCATGCATTTGCTTATGATAAGTTCTATGATATCGCAAAACAAGGTCTTGCTGATAAGAAGAAAAGAGGAGAGCTTTTTGGTGCAGTTAAAGAAGAATTTAAAGCTACATTAAGTGAAGAAGAGTTAGCTGAAAATGGATTTTTGTTGGGGCAATACTTCAAGTCAACTCAAAAAGAGGCTGTTAGAAGAGTAGTGCTAGATGAAAAAATTCGTTTAGATGGTAGAAAAACTACTGAAATAAGACCAATATCATGTGAAGTTGATTTCTTACCTGGATTTGTTCATGGTTCTGCTTTGTTCACAAGGGGTGAAACTCAATCATTAACTGCTCTTACATTAGGAAGTTCTTTAGATGTTCAGCGTAAAGATGGTGCTTTAATGCAAGATGATTTAGATTTCTTGTTGCATTATAACTTTCCTCCATTCTCAACTGGTGAAGCCAGACCTATAAGAGGGGTTAGTAGAAGAGAAGTAGGACATGGGAACTTGGCGCTAAGAGCGCTTAAGCCAATGTTGCCTGGAAAAGATGTAAACCCATACACCATCAGATTAGTTTCTGATATCTTAGAATCAAATGGGTCATCATCAATGGCAACAGTTTGTGCTGGTACATTGGCCTTAATGGACGGTGGAGTTAAAATGAAAAGTCCAGTTTCTGGAATCGCTATGGGATTAATTACTGATAATGAAGGTAAATATGCTATTCTTTCAGATATACTTGGAGATGAAGATCACTTAGGTGATATGGATTTCAAAGTAACTGGTACAAAGAATGGAATTACAGCATGCCAAATGGATATTAAAATTGATGGTTTAGATTATGAGATGCTTGAAAATGCATTAAATCAAGCCAAAGATGGTAGAATGCACATCTTGGGTGAAATGATGAAAGCTATGGATGCACCAAGATCTGATTACAAATCTTTTGTTCCAAGAATTGAGACCATTGAAGTTCCTGAGGATTCTATAGGTGGAATCATCGGTAAAGGAGGTGAAACCATTCAGAAGATGCAGGAAGAAACAAATACTTCTATCAGCATTGGTGATCCAGAAGACGGAAAAGCTATTGTAGAGGTTTTTGCAGATGATAAAGAAGGTATGCAGGAAGCATTAAGAAGAATTGATCTAATTGCATATCCTCCAGTACCTGAGGTTGGTGAAGTGTATAATGGAAAAGTAAAGAACATTGTAACTTTTGGTGCTTTTCTTGAGATACTTCCAGGAAATGATGCTTTACTACATATTTCTGAAATTGCTCATGAGCGAGTGGAGAAAGTAGAAGATTACTTGAAAGTAGGAGACGAATTAGATGTTAAACTTATTGGAAAAGATCCAAAATCTGGTAAGCTGAAAATATCTAGAAAAGTGCTACTTGAAAAGCCTGCTCCAAAGCAAGAAGCATAGCAATTCAATTCAAATAATTATGCAAAAGCCACATTTATTGTGGCTTTTTTTGTTTATTTTTAAAAGGAATGTAACCTAAATTAACTTTGGGACGTAATAGTATTTCCCATTTTTAATGGTTAAAATCACTAGATGAGACAACTAAAAATAACCAAACAAGTTACCAACAGAGAGACCGCCTCTCTGGATAAATACCTTCAAGAAATTGGTCGTGTAGATCTAATTACTGCTGAGGAAGAGGTGGAGTTGGCTAAAAGAATAAAGGAGGGTGATCATATCGCCTTAGAGCGTTTGGTTAAAGCAAATCTACGTTTCGTAGTATCTGTTTCTAAGCAATATCAAAATCAAGGGTTAACCTTGCCGGATTTAATCAATGAAGGTAATCTTGGCTTGATTAAGGCTGCACAACGTTTTGATGAGACTAGAGGTTTTAAATTCATTTCTTATGCAGTTTGGTGGATAAGACAGTCCATATTGCAAGCCCTAGCTGAGCAATCCAGAATTGTTCGTCTACCATTGAATAAAATTGGCTCTATCAATAAAATCAACAAGCAGTTCTCTGCTTTAGAGCAAAAGTTTGGGCGTTCTCCAACACCTGAAGAAATTGCCGAATCTTTGGATATTACTATTGAAGAGGTGAAGCAATCTATTAAAAATAGTGGTAGACATCTTTCTATGGATGCCCCACTATCAGATTCTGAAGATAGTAACAACATGTATGAGGTGATGTCGTCTGATGAATCGCCAAAGCCTGACAAGATTTTAATGAATGAATCTCTAAGAAGAGAAATTGAACGATCTCTGTCAACACTTACTCCAAGAGAAGCTGATGTTATTCGTTTATACTTTGGTTTGAGTGGTAAACATCCTATGACTTTAGAGGAAATAGGTGAGAAGTTTGATTTAACAAGAGAGAGAGTACGTCAAATCAAGGAAAAGTCTATTCGTAGATTAAAACATACCTCTCGTAGTAAGTTGTTAAAATCTTACTTAGGTTAATATTTCCATAGCTTTAATTCTTTTGTTTTCTTTGTGGTGAATTTAAATTTCAATCATGAGTCATCTTATTGCGCCATCCTTATTAGCTTCTGATTTTGCTAACCTTCAAAAAGAGTGTGAAATGCTTAATAATAGTGAGGCAGATTGGTACCACTTAGATGTTATGGATGGGGTTTTTGTTCCCAACATTTCTTTTGGAATTCCCGTGATAGAGTTCATTAATAAGCACACCTTGAAGCCTTTAGATGTGCATTTAATGATAGTTCAACCAGAGCGTTACATAACACACTTTAAAAACGTGGGAGCCAATATTTTAACTGTTCACATTGAAGCGTCTACACACCTACACAGAACCTTGCAAGCTATTAAGCAAGAAGGCATGAAAGCAGGTGTAGCATTAAACCCACATACCAACGTGGAGCAACTTGAACCTACTTTGGAAGAAATAGATTTGGTATGCTTAATGTCAGTTAATCCTGGATTTGGTGGACAGGCTTTTATTGAAGGTACTTACAGAAAAGTAGAAAAACTTAAATCTATGATATCTAAAGCTGGTTTAGAAACCAAGATTGAAATAGACGGTGGAGTAACTTCAGCCAACGCCAAGCAATTGGTTGATGCAGGTGCAGATGTATTGGTGGCTGGTAGTTTTGTATTTAAAGCCGAAAATCCAACAAAGACTATCGCAGATTTAAAAAATATTTAATCCTTTCCCTCTAAGTAATCTTGTAAGTAAGCAAAGTGTGGGGTAAGTTGCCCGTCTTTGGTTTCAGATGCTCTATAAATAATGTCCTCTGGGTCGTTTCCTAAGAGTGGTTCCAACACATGATCAATAAACATTTCTCCAAATGATACCGAAGCGTCTTTGGGTAATTCACATGGCAGGTTATCAACCGCCATTACGCCAATACTATCCTCTTTATCAAAATCTACTACTTCTTCGCTTTGAGGATTATATCCATAAAAGGGGTCAGCTATGGTAGATGGACGTAGGGTAGTAGCTACAGGACCATCAATGTCGCAACTCACGTCTGCTACCAAGGAGATATTCCAGTTTGGATTTTTAACATCTTCTCTTGTAAACACGAAAGGAGAGCGATTATCCCAATAATGACAGGCTACATACACATCAGCTATTTCGGCAAAACGCATAAAATTGGATGAATGTCCACTAGGGTTGTTGAAAAAAATAGATTTTTCAAAGGGTTGACCATCAATTCTCTTTACATAATCGTTGACTTCTAGCTGGGTATAAACAGGAGCATTAAATGATTTTGATAGGAAATCTTCAGGTGAAACTCGTTTGATATTGGTCTTTTCCAATACTTCTATTGCTCCTCCAGCTACTCTTCCAGCACCAGTTATGACCAACTTAAAGTTGGTAGGTAAGTTTAATTTAGCTAATTCACCTTCCATCTCTTTTCTATCCTCACATAAATGAGCGCTTTTAAGCTCATATCGTTTTGTTTTTAGTCCGTAACCCAATAATCCATTAAAACAACCTACAATGCCTGCAAAACGGCCAAATGCAATCAGTCTTTGACCTTTAGCATTGGTTATAGTTTCCCAATCTATAAGTTGAATGTTTTTTTCAATTATGGCTTGTAATAATTTTCTGTTGTAAGGCTGCTTTTTAAATGTATGGGAAAAGAAGAAGTATTTTTTGTTTGGTATTAAATCTTCAATGGGTACTTCTTTTACTCCTAATAACACATCACAATCAGCTACATCATCTACCAATTTAACACCTAGAGTGGCATAATCTTCGTCTTTGAATTTTCTTATAGCACTTTTTTGTACCACTAAATCTATTTGTGGAAAATTCTGCATGATTTCTTGACATTGAGTAGGAGATAGGGGTACTCTTTTATCTGGTGGTGTTTTTCCTTCTTTAATGATCCCAATTTTCATGCTACAAATTTTGCGACAAATATAACATTTGTTCCCATTGATAAATTAGCTAATTTTGTTGCACTTAATTTATTGGGGCCGATTTTGGATTTGACAGCAAGAGAAATAGTTAAGTAAGCATGTCGAGCGTTGTGAATGGTCTCGTAAAACGCAATTCACAAGCCTATAAACGGCAATAACAACTACGCGCTTGCAGCTTAATTACAGATGTAATTAGGCCTAATCTCGCAGATAAGATCTGCCTGACAAGCTGCCCAGCTATGGTTACCTGTTCAGCGGCCATAGTAATTGGGTATCGTTGGTCTGAACTAAGTGGTGTAGCGTCTTGATGCACTGACGAAAAATTTAAAGACTAAGGATAAATTGGGGTGTTTGTGCTCAGCTTTATCTCTACAATTAACCACAAACTAAGCATGTAGAAAGTTTAATTGTTCCTTGTTTGGACGAGGGTTCGAAACCCTCCGGCTCCACTTAGTAATTCTCTCGAGGAAAACGACTAAATATTACTAAAAGTATGGGGTTTTATTTTTTAGATCCTTAAGTATAACTGGTTAAATTTTTAACCTAAAGTTTACTCATCAAAAATATATTTTATTGATAGGTCAGGGTTGATTTTAAAATTTATCCAGTCTGATAATCCAGAATAGCTATCTGTTAAATTAATATCAAGTTGAATTTTTCCAAAAACATCAATTAATTTTTTTTGTATGTCGGAATTGAAATTTTTGAAATTTCCGCCAAGATTAAATTTTGGAACATCAGATAACATATCTAAAATAAAATGATTTCCATCCAAATCTCTTGTTGAAAAAGTAATGTCGCTATCACTTAAAAAATAAATTAGATTTTCATTTATTTTGTAAGGTATTTTAAGGGAATTTAAAATTTCTGCCTTATAACTTGAAAATACAGTATTTGTGTTGCAAATAATACTAATTGTTACTTTTGACATTGTGATTTAATAAATTTGAATTAGACCTGATGTTTTAAACCACAATTTCATTTTTTATATCGTCCACAACTTCATCTAAATATTCTTCTAATTCGCTTTCATCCAAATCACCATCATAATTAAATATTTCATTTTCTTTGTAGTAATCAACATCTCCTTTTATTTGATCTATTACTTGTTCTAAAATCATTTCATAGCTGACTTCATCTGGTAAAAATTCTGAGTCTAAGTCTACTACTTTATGATTAAAGGGATTTTCAAACTGTATCCAGTTACCCGTTTCATCTTTTTTTGGAATAAATTCCTCATTAACATTTAAACCAGTATTAAATAGTCTGTACACGTTATGTTTGTCTTCATTAAGTTTAACTGTAAGTACCAAAAGACCAGAATCTAAAAGGTCGTATAAATCATCAATCTTATTATTACTACAAATATTCTTTATTAACTTATATTTATTGGTCATAATTTTTATTATTAATTAAA
>CAJWIX010000024.1 GCA_913042175.1 uncultured Flavobacteriales bacterium | reverse complement strand
GAGACTACCAATACCATCGATTATGAAGTGTTTAATGTTGAACCAACTAAAAATGGTGCTTTAGTTACTTTACGAAGAATTGGTGATATGCCTATGCCTATTGATATTGTAATCATTGACAAAAGCGACAATAAAACATCCTTTTCTATTCCATTAAGAATCATGAGAGGAAATAAATCAAATGATAGTTATTTAAAAGATTTTAAAACTCTTTCCGATTGGCCTTGGGTTTACCAATATTATCAATTTGAAGCTACAGTAAGTTATGACGAAATAAAGCAAATAGCTATTGACCCATCTAGCAGATTGGCTGATGTTAATCCAGAAAATAATGTGTGGAGTAATAATAAATCAACTCAAGGAAATCCAATCATTTATAAAAACACCAATTAGCTAATTAGAGCTTCTTCTTGACCCCTATCGAAAAGAGTTGCTGATTAGCAGTTCTAAATTCCCATACTTCATTTGTTGTTGAGTTTAGCACAGCACTTGTGAAATTTTGATGTAAACCTAAATTTAATTGAACCAATAAATTTAATGACCAATCTTTATTGAATTCTATATCATTAAATAAATGATATTGAATCCCAAATCCATGATAGTTAGAATTCCATTGTGCTTGAATTCCCTGCCCAATAGAAGATCTAATTATGTTAGTTCTGTAATATGGTCCAATTCCATGGCCCATAGTAAATTTATCAAGGGATTTGATGATTTTTCCTTTTTCAATTGATACTAAGAAGTCATTCATTTCCAAGGTGTATGGTGTTTTTGATGGGTGAAATTTAATGTGACTTCTTAAAAAATCAGTGGCTGAAGTTTCGGCAATAAAATCAAAATAAATCCCAATCTTTTCATTGTTTACATCATTTATGTTAGCTACGAAGCTGATTGGGTTGGACCATCCAATTGAAAATTGTTTTTGTAATGAATTGTCAAATTCATTGTTTACCTGTCCATTTACAGAAACAGTAATTAAAAGATTAATAAAAAGTAAAAATCGTTTCACTAGTTAAAAATGTGTAATTGATTTGTTAGTGGATCAAATGTTGTTTGATATGGCTTGAGTGAATATAAAGCTGGTCCTTGAATAACCAAACCATCATATAGTTGATATTGACTTCCATCACAACTACATTCTACAAATGAATTTGTAGAGTCAACACTAGCTTTGCCACATGGGTCATTTGCATTATAAGTGCAGTGCCTGTCGTATGCACTAAATTGATCAAAAGATTGTCTATAAACAATAATGCCCTTGGATCCTCCTGTGATATAAATCCATCCACCTACAGCATTTAAGGAACTATAACTTGGTAATGAAATATTGATGTATTGATTAACATATACATAGGGTACAATATTCTGATTTCTCACACAACTTGATACTAAAATAATGAACAGAAAAAAAGATATGTATTTTATTTTGTAAATTGTAGGGTCAATATTTATGTTAAAAAATCTTTTCATCATAGTTTTTCTTTTCAGTAGCATAGATTTTGTATCTCAACATTTAGTTGGTCAAAGAAGTGCTGTGGCTCAAAATTACAAATTACCTTCACATACAAACAATAGGTTTGAAGGGTTTTCTGGAAAACAATTAGCTAAACAGGAGATTCGTAATAAAAAAGAAGGTGAAAAAGCCAAAAAGGAATTGCTAAAAAGCCATATAAAAAAACAAACTAAGGCAACCCAAAAGAGAATGAAATCGTCATTAAAGAAATCAAAGCGATTATTAAGAAATAAATCTTTGGTGCCAGGATGGCTAGTTTGGTGGAAAAGAAAAAAAGCTTTTTCTCAAAGAAAAGAAAATAAATATGTGGATTAATTTTAGGAGAAATATAATTATTAATTGAAATGTTAAAAATTCGTTAATTATTATTTAATTTGTGTTAAGTTCGCGAATAGCTTCTTTAAAAAGTACTAAAGACTAATATTATGACTAAAAAAATATTACTTACTACAATTTCGATTTTCGTTTTATCACACCTAAGTTTTGCTCAGCCTCAAGGAGGGAGTATAAAAGGAAAAGTCAAAGATGAAACGGGTGAAGGATTCCCATTTGTAAATGTTGCCCTATACCAAAATGGTAATTTAAGATTTGGCGGTACAACAGATTTTGATGGTGTATTCAAGATAAGTAATGTTACAGCGGGCTCATATGACTTAGAAATTAAATTCGTAGGATATCAAACCTACCGTTTGGAGGGACTAATTGTTAAGGGTGGTAAGCTTCTACCATTATCTCCAATCCAATTGAAAGAAGCAACAGAATTATTAAAAGAAGTTGAAGTCGTTAGTTATAAAGTTCCCTTAATTGATAAAGATGGTGGAGCTTCTGGTGGAACCGTAACAAGAGAAGATTTAGCTAGGATGCCTGGTCGTTCTGCTGCTTCAATTGCCAACACTGTTGGAGGTGTGCAGTCTGATGCAAATGGTAATATAACATCTGTTAGGGGTTCAAGGAGTGACGCTACCTATTATTATATAGATGGTATTAAAGTTAGGGGTTCAACCAACCTTCCAAAATCTGCAATTGAAGAGGTAAGTGTAATGACAGGTGGTGTCCCTGCTAATTTTGGTGATGCTACAGGTGGTATTATCTCAATTACCACAAGAGGTGCTTCTAGAACTTATTTTGGTGGAGTTGAGGTGGTAAGTTCTGGCCTTAAAATAGGTGAGGAAGTTTATGGTTTAGATAATAACGGATTTAACTTATTAGAAGCTACCCTTTCTGGGCCGCTATTAATGAAAAGAGATAGTGCAGGAGAAAAGTCAGAGCCGATTCTTGGATTTTTCCTTTCAGGTAATTTTAATCATCAATTAGATCCGAGACCTTTAGCTGTTGATCAATTTAGATTAAGACCTGAGGTAAGAGACTCTTTAATAGATACTCCTTTAAGACCAACAGGGAATGGGTTTGGAGCATTTTACAATACTGACTTCTTAACTGAAGATGCCTTTGAACAAGTAAAGTACAGACAAAATGTAGCGAGTACTAGAGCCTCATTAGCTGGTAAAATTGATGTTAATGCAGGACCTAATATGAATATATCTTTTGGTGCTTCAGGTGCCTTTAGAGATAGGAATAGCCCTAGTTGGACAAGTTCTCTGTTTAATTATGACAACTTAGCCTATGTAAGAAATTTAGACTGGAGAGCTTATGGAAAATTCACCCAACGTTTCCAAAATGTTCAAGAAGATGAAGGTAAAAAAGCCATCAGTAATGCTTATTATACTATCATGGTTGATTACTCTAAAACAAATCAATGGGTATACGATAATACTCACAAAGACAATTACTTTAATTATGGACATGTTGGTGTATTTGAGATTGAAAAAGAAGACTCCTGGGAGTTTAAAGATTATGATGGAAACGGTACCATTGATAGAGTACAATCCGGAGTAAATGATGTTCAAGTTACATTCACCCCATCAGCAACTAATCAAGATTTAGCGGCTATCACATCTCAGTATTTTACTCTTTATGATGAGGTGGAAGATAATTATGAAAATCTAACGCAATTACTAGATGGTGGTGCATTATTAAATGGAAACCTTCCAGCAAATGTGTATGGTATATGGAGTAATTTGGGTACTGGTTATAATGGTTCTAGCCAAAGTGATAACTCTCAATTTAGAATCACTTTTGTAACCTCTGCTGATATCGGTGATCATGCTATTTCTTTGGGAGCTGAATACGAGCAAAGAACAGATAGATATTTTGGAGTTTCTCCAGTTGGTTTATGGCAGTTAATGAGACAATTAGCTAATAATCATACTGATTATGGAAGATCAATTGATGAAAGTCAACCTATTTATGATGTTTTTGGTTCCTTTACTCAGGTTAGTTTCCCAACTCTAAATGCAGCACCTGGAGAATATACTGGAATAGACGCGCAATCATTTTTTGATTACAATCTTAGAAATAAACTAGGCATGGATCCTGATGGAACAGATTTTGTTAACGTTGATGCTCTTGATCCAACTACATTTTCACTTGACATGTTTAGTGCTGATGAACTTTTAAATAATGGATCTAGTTATGTTTCATACTACGGTTTTGATCACACTGGTCAAAAAATAAAAGGAAGACCAAGTTTTGATGATTTTTTCAACAAAAAAGATCAATACGGCAACTTCACTAGACCAATCGGTGCTTTTGAGCCAATTTATATTGCGGGATATATCATGGATAAGTTTGCTTTCGATGATTTAATCTTTAATGTAGGAGTTAGAATCGATCGTTTCGATGCGAACCAACAGGTACTTAGAGATGAGTTTTCACTTTACCCAGTTAGAACTGCTGGAGAAGTGTCCAGTATCAATGGGCAATCTGTAAATCATCCAACAAATATTCCGTCAACTGCTGTAGTTTACATTGATGATATTGAAGATCCCACATCTATTTTAGGATACAGAGATGGTCAGCAATGGTATTCTTCAAGTGGTATTGCTGTTAATGATGTTGATGAAGTCAAATCATCTGAGTATTTAGTGCCTCAACCTTATTTAGCGGAGGGAGTTTCACCAGATGATAATGTAAGTTCAAATGCTTTTGAAGATTATACTCCTCAAATAAATGTTATGCCAAGAATTGCATTTTCATTCCCAATTTCTGATGAAGCATTGTTTTTTGCCCATTATGATGTATTAACCAAAAGACCAACTACAGCAAATAGACTTGACCCAACAGATTATTTTTATTTGCAAACTGGTAATATTTCTAGGGTTAACAATCCAAACCTTCAACCTGAAAAAACAATTGATTACGAACTTGGTTTTCAGCAAGTGCTTAATACAAGGTCTTCATTGAAGATTTCAGGATTCTATCGTGAACAAAGAAATCAAGTGGCTTTAGTCAACAGAGTTGGAGCCTTTCCACAATCATATACTACCTGGGGCAATATTGACTTTGGTACCATTAAAGGGGTAACCTTTGCTTATGATTTAAGAAGATCTGGAAATATTTC
Organism: uncultured Flavobacteriales bacterium; assembly: GCA_913042175.1. Lineage (GTDB taxonomy): Bacteria > Bacteroidota > Bacteroidia > Flavobacteriales_D > Parvicellaceae. The sequence goes on along the minus strand of CAJWIX010000024.1, from coordinate 19,256 downwards.
TATGAGAGCTTCATATACATTACAATTTGCTGATGGAACTGGATCTGATCCCGAAGCTGCTGCTAGATTAATAGCAACTGACCAGCCTAACTTGAGAACTATTTACCCATACTCTTATGATCAAAGACACCAAATTATTGTAGCATCAGATTATAGATATGGTTCTGGAAAAAATTACAATGGTCCTAGAATTGGAGGAAAAGATATATTTAAGAACACTGGTGCAAACCTAGTTGCAAATTTCGCTTCTGGAATGCCATATTCAAGGTCACAAATTGTTACAGGAGCTGCTTTGTTAAACCCTCAGAACCCAATATTAATGGGTGAGCCTTATGGTTCTAGAAAACCATGGAATTTTAGAGCTGACTTACAAATCGATAGAAATATTGCACTAAGTTTTGGAAGTGGAGAGTCTAAAAAGAAGAAAGCCAACTTGAATATTTATTTATTAATGACAAACGTATTTAACACGCTTAATGTTCTAGATGTTTATAGAGCAACTGGTAATGCTGGTGATGATGGTTATTTGAATGCAGCAGATTATCAAAACTCAATTACGCAGCAGAATAGTGAGGCTACATTTAGATATTTATATGCATTAAAAGCGAATGACCCTTACAATTTTGGAATACCAAGACAGATTAGATTTGGTGCAAAATTAGATTTTTAAATTATTGAATTAAGATTATGAAGAAGATTGTATTATCACTTATTGGAATATTTTTATTGTGTAATGTTTCTATTTACGCATACAAAGATCCTGCAAGCAGGAATTCCAAATCAAAGAACTCAAATTCATCAATAACGCTAAAAGCTTCTAATTGTACTCCTGCAACTTCTAGAAAGTACATGGAGTTTAACAACGTTAAGACGTTAATTGAAACTGGTGGAATTATGTGGAGAAACAGATCAACAGGAGATTCTGATTATGAGGTTCCTAAAGGCTCTGGTGAATATGTAATTTATGCAGGTTCTCTATGGTTAGGAGGAAAAGATGTTAACAATCAATTGAAGCTAGCGGCAATGCGTTATTCTGGAACAGATTTTTGGACTGGTCCATTATCTTACAATACTGCAACTCCTGGTGATATCACTCAAGGAATATTAGGTTATGGTGCTGCCAATATTACTCCTCAAGTTTGTTTGGAGTATGATGACTTCTACATTACCACAAGACAAGAAATTGAAGCATTTAATGGATGGTATGAGTGTTCATTAGATCCAAATTGTGATCCTGCTATTGATTATCCTAATTTTCAAACACCTAGTAGCATAATTGAATGGCCAGGAAACTTTAATCCATTATTGGATAATACTAATACCTACGATTTTAATTTAGCACCATTTTTTGATCGAAATGGAGACTTGGTTTATGATCCATTAGATGGTGATTACCCATGGTATGATTTAACTGGAGAAATTGATTGTAGAACAAGTAGAAGAGTTACGCTATATGGTGATTACAACATGTGGTGGGTATTCAATGATAAAGGAAATATTCACACGAATACAGGTGGAGATCCAATTGGTATGGAGATTAAAGCACAAGCTTTTGCTTTTGCTACCAACGATGAGATTAACTCTATGACATTTTATAATTACGAGTTAATTAACAGATCTACACAAACCTTAACAAATACATACTTTGCTGTTTGGGCAGATGCAGATATTGGATGTTATGCAGATGATTTTACAGGCTGTGATGTTCAAAGAGGACTTGGATACCAGTATAATGGAGTAGGTATTGATGGTGGTTGTCAACAGGCAATAGGTCAAAATCCGCCTGCTATTGGTATTGATTTCTTTGAAGGTCCTTACCAAGACAATGACTATAAGGATAATGCTCTTAGTACAGATGTAGGTTTAGCTTACCAAGATGGAGGTATACCTTATAAAGGTTTAGGAATTGGATATGGAGATGGTATTGCGGATAATGAAAGATACGGGATGAAAAGATTCACCTATTTTGATTACACACTTAACAATGTGGCTATGTCTGATCCCCAGACAGCTCCAGAATATTATGGTTTCATGGAAGGATATTGGAGAGATAATACACCATTCTATTATGGTGGTACAGGTCATCAACAATCTTCACCTGCTCCATTAGTAAGAACAAACTATTGTTTTCCTGGGGATAGTGATCCATTAAATTGGGGTACTGTTTCTGCTGGTTCAGGTGTTAGTCCACCGCCATTTACCGATTGGGCTGAACAAAATCCTACTGGACCAGGTAGTACTGGTAACACTCCTGGTGATAGAAGATTTGTACAATCTGCAGGTCCATTTACTCTTGAACCTGGAGCATTAAACAACATTACCATTGGAGTAGTTTATGCCAAGGCTATATCTACTGATCCATTTCAATCTGTTGAGTTGGTTAGAAAAGCTGATGATAAGGCTCAAGCACTTTTTGATAATTGTTTTAGAATTTTAAATGGTCCAGATTCTCCTGAAATGGCTATTCAAGAATTAGATAAAGAACTTATCCTTTATTTAAACAAAACTGAGACTATTGAGGCTTACGAAGAAGTAGATCCTGTTATTCTTTCATATGGGTATCCTCCTGAGGAAGCAAAATATGAATTCCAAGGTTATTTAATTTATCAATTAAAAGATGGTGCTGTAGATGCTTCTCAGCTAACTGACCCAAGTTTGGCTAGACTTATTGCTCAATGTGACATTAGAGACGATGTATCCAGAATCGTCAACTTTAATTTTGATAAAGATTTACTTGCTTCAGTTCCAGAACTAATGGTAGATGGAGCTAATGAAGGTATAAGTCATTCTTTCAAAGTTACTACAGATGCTTTTGCTCAAGGAGATGTAAGATTAGTTAATCATAAAAAGTATTATTTCATGGTTCTTTCTTATGGTCATAATAACTTTAAAACTTATGATCCTGCAGATCCTGCTGCTTTAGATGGTCAACAATTACCATTTAAGGGTGGTAGAAAATCTGTAAATGGTGGTGCTATTAGTGCCTATGTTGGTATCCCTCATATTCCTAACCCTGAATCTGGTGGTACTGTCGTTCTAGCAGAATATGGAACTACGCCAACAATAACTAGAGTAGAAGGTAGTGGTAACGGAATGAACATCATTGATTTCACACAGGACACTGAGGATGATATTGTGGCTAACTACACACCAAGAGAAGTTACTTATGCTTTAAATGGTGCACCTGTTTCAGTTAAAGTAATAGACCCACTTAATGTTCAAGGTGGTAATTATAAACTTTTATTGAATGAGGCATCAACACCTGCTTTCAATATTGGTAAGAAAAATATGCTTGATACTTGTGATTGGATGTTACTTAGAGAATATGGAAATAATATTGATACCATTATTTCTAACATGTCTATACAGATAGGTAATGAACAACTTATTCCTGAGTGGGGGATTTCAGTTGATATTGAATACTATCAATATGCCCAAGAAGGTGATGGCCCAAGACCTGATTTTCTTGAAGCCTCCATTGAATTTTCAGATTCTTCAAAACAATGGTTAACTGGTATTCCTGATGCAGAAGGTGAAACTGAACAAAACTGGATTAGATCTGGTACTAGTAGAAATGCTACACAAGAACCTTATGATGACATCAAGAGTGCATTAGATGATACTGAGATATATGAAAGTGTCTTAAATGGAACCTGGGCTCCATTTAGAGTTGTAGGAACTAATGAAGAGGATTCACCGTCCATGATGGATGAGTGCCCTGGAACTGCTGTTGGGAATTCTATGAAACAAGGTAGAGATCAAGCAAGACTTGAGAGAACACCATCAATCGATGTTGTGATCACTTCTGACAAATCTAAATGGACTAGATGTCCAGTCATTGAGATGACAGATGAAATAGCTTTATCATGGAATGGAACAACAGATAAATCTTATTGGAAAGAAAAACCGTCTATTGATAAAAACGGTAGAGTATCTGGAGATAACGGATACAATGCTAGTGAAGGTGAACTAACCTCAGCTACAGGAATGGGTTGGTTCCCTGGATATGCCATTGATTTAACTACTGGTGAAAGATTAAATATGGCCTATGGTGAAGATAGCTGGTTAGGAAACCATGGAGGAAATGACATGATATGGAATCCTTCTGGTTCTATATATAGTTTTTCTGGAGATTATATTGGTGCTGGAAAACACTTTGTATATGTCTTTAGAAACAGTAAAGATGAATTTTCTGGTCTAACAAGAGGAATTATTTCTGCCTATGATCAAGGTGCTTCATTTACTGATGGAAATGGTAATTTAATATCTCTAACTGGAGCGAATAGAAGTCAGATTTGGAAGTCTTGTGCTTGGGTTGGGAATCCAGCATTAAATGCTCAACTAAATTTTGATTGGTTTAGTTCTAGCCCTCCTGACCCATCTTCTTTTATTCTTTCTGATGTGAGAATAAGATTAAGGGTTGCTTACGGCTACGAAGCATTAAATACTCAAGATCCAAATGGAGATGGGATTATTGATGATCCTGACAAAAAGTACAGTACTGACTTAGGTACGGCTGTTAATAATAATAATCCATATTATAAGTTCAGCATGGATGATATAGCAGTAGTTACTCAAAGTGATTCAGCTGCATTAGATGCATGTTCTTTAATCAATGTAGTTCCTAATCCTTACTATGCTTATTCTAACTATGAATTTGACAAGCTGGATAATGTGGTTAAAATCGTAAACCTTCCAGATGTATGTAATGTTAACATTTATACTGTTAGTGGTACACTTGTAAGATCATATAAAAAGGATAGTCCAATAACATCAATTGATTGGGATTTAAAAAATTACAAGAGAATACCTGTTGCAAGTGGGGTGTATTTAATACACGTTGAAGTACCTGGTATTTGCGAAAAAGTTGTTAAATGGTTTGGAGTTGTAAGACCTCCAGATTTAGATGAATTCTAAAATAAAATGATATGAAGTTTTTTAAGAAAACAATTTTAATTATTGCGGTTTTATCTTCTTGCTCAGTTTGGGCTGGAAATGAAGATAGAGCGGGTTCTGCTGGAGCAACAGATTTACTAATTAATCCTTGGGCTAGAAGTTCTGCTTGGGGTTCTGCAGGTCTTTCATCAGTTAATGGTTTAGAGGCTGTATTTTTAAATGTAGCTGGTCTTGCCTATGCTGATCAGACTGAAGTTCAATTTTGCAGAACGAACTGGATGGGAAACATTAGTGGAATAGGACTTAATTCTGCTGGATTAGCTCAAAGAGTTGGTGAGGCAGGTGTATTAGGAATATCTTTTGTGAGTTTAAACTATGGAGATATTGAAATTACCACAACAGCTCTTCCTGAAGGTGGTATAGGGTATTTCAATCCTAGCTCTACAAATTTCACCGTTTCTTATGCAAAGAAATTTTCTTCCTCTATTAGTGGTGGGATGAACTTAAAGGTGGTATCACAATCTATTTCTAATGTTAGTGCTCAAGGTGTAGCTATTGATGCTGGAATTAGATATGTCACTGGTGATCAAGATAATATCAAGTTTGCTATAAGCTTAAAGAATGTTGGCCCTCCAATGAGTTATTCTGGTGATGGTTTATCATTAGATATGTTAAATCCATCTACTTCATTAGCAATTGGAATGGTTCAACGTTCTAGTAGTTTCGAAATGCCTTCACAGTTAAGTATTGGTACATCCTATGATTTTATTTTTAGTGAGAATAGTGTTTTAACAGCTGCAGGTTCTTTTTCAGCTAACTCATTTTCAAGAGATCAATTCCATGGTGGTTTAAAATGGAAAGTAAAAACTGATAAAGCAAGTTTCGGTCTAATGGGTGGTTTTGTTTATGAGCAGGGAATTTTTAATGCTGATGAAATGGCTACTGCCTTATCTGGACCATGTGGAGGTTTTTCTTTTGAATTTCCTTTTGGTGATTCTGGTTCTAATATTGGTATTAACTATGCTTATCGTCAATCAGTGCTCGGAGGAATACATACTGTTGGTGGAAGAATAAATATTGGAAATTAATCCATTTAACTTTTCAATTCTATTTTATAGGTAATTCAAGTTTTTGTATATTTGTACAAATATTTAATCTTTAGAATCCGTTTTTGACGGATTCTTTTTTTTTAAAATTTAGCTATGTCAGATGTAAGTTACTATACCCAAGAGGGATTAGATAGATTAAAAAATGAAATAAAAGAATTAGAGTCTATTGAAAGACCTAAAATTTCACAACAGATTGCTGAGGCAAGGGACAAGGGAGATCTTTCAGAAAATGCGGAATATGACGCTGCCAAAGAAGCACAAGGATTATTAGAAGCAAGGATTGCCAAGCTCAAGAATAAATTAGCAAATGCAAGGTTGATTGACGATAGTGATATTGACAGTAGTAAAGTATTTATTCTTTCTACAGTAAAGATTAAAAATATTCAAAATAAAATGGAAGTTTCCTATACCATTGTTGCTGAAAACGAAGCTGATTTAAAAGCGAGAAAAATTTCAGTTGATTCACCAATTGGTAAAGGATTATTGGGTAAATCAGTTGGTGATATAGCTGATATTCAAACTCCATCAGGAGTTATGAAGTTCGAAGTAATTTCCATAGAAAGATAATGACCGATAGTATTTTTACTAAAATCATTAAGGGTGAAATTCCTTGCCATAAGATTGAAGAAAATGAGCATTTTATTGCGTTTCTTGATATTATGCCACTTAAAAAGGGGCACACTTTAGTTGTTCCCAAAGTTCAGGTTGACTACATATTTGATTTAGAAAACCAAACATTAGGAGATTTAATGATTTTTGCCAAAAAAGTTGCCAAGAAAATTGAGGCTGCTATTCCATGTGAAAGAATAGGTGTTGCAGTTATTGGATTGGAGGTTCCTCATGCTCATGTTCACTTAATTCCATTAGAAGGTATATCTGATATTGATTTTAGTCAACCAAAACTTAATTTAAGCCAACAAGAATTAAAAGAGGTTGCATCACAAATTAACGCAGTTAAGTAATTCTTTTTTTATTTTTTGTTGCAAAATCTTTCCAGCTTGTATAGGAAGCTTTATGATCAAATTGATGTTGGAAATAGTGACAAATAGCTACTGCAATACCATCTGTTGCATCTAATTCTTTTGGAAGAGTTTTTAATTTAAGAATAGATTGAATCATGGCAGCAACTTGTTCTTTACTAGAGTTGCCATTCCCAGTAATGGATTGCTTTACTTTTCTAGGTGAATATTCTACAATAGGTAAATCTTTGACAAGTGTAGCAGCCATAGCAACTCCTTGAGCCCTACCTAACTTTAACATAGATTGTACATTCTTACCAAAGAATGGCGCCTCAATTGCTACTTCGTCAGGTAAATATTCTTCCACTATGTGTGTAATGCTTTCAAAAATCTTTTTCAATTTTAATTGATGATTTTCAAGCTTAGTCATCCTAAGTATTCCCGTGCTAATTAAGTTTAATTGCTTATTTTGTATTCCAATAAGGCCATATCCAAGAATGTTAGTCCCAGGATCAATACCAAGAATTATTTTTTCGAAATCTTTCAAAAGGATTTATCTTAAACTAAGATATTCATATAAAATTACTTTTTTTATTTCATTATTGATTTTTGTGTTGGCTATATACTACATCACAAATAAATTTATTGAACATCAAAATTTAAATGAATTTATTTCAGTTTTTAAATCATCCAAAGCACAACTATTATTGATTACTGTTTTTGGTCTGCAATTTTTGAATTGGACTTTAGAGGCCTTAAAGCTTACTATTTTACTCCCAAAAAGTCAAAACATAAATTTTAAATTAATATTAAAAGCTATTTACGTAGGAAATTTCACTGCTTTATTCACTCCCGAAAGATTGGGCAATTTTATAGGTAGATCATGGGTGCTACATCAAGCTAAAAAAGATACCATTACCTATACACTTATAGGTAATTATGCACAATTTGGCACCACTATAATCATGGCATTTTTTTCACTATTTATGATTTTATTTAGTAGTTCTTCCCAACAATTTTATTTGCCTAATAAAGAATTTTTATTGATAATTTATTTACTATTATCCATATTGATATTGATATCATTTATCAATCTAAAATGGGTTAAGCTATTTCATAAGTTAACTTGGTTAAGTAATTGGAAGACTAGTTTAAATCAATTAACTTTAATTTCACACTTTCAAAAATTTGGCATTATATCATTTTCTATTTTGAGGTATTTCATTTTTGCATTTCAATTTTATGCTTTAAGTTTTGCGTTTAATTTACCTTATGATTTTATAACTATTTTCACCCTATTGGGAGTTATGTTTGGTGTGATTACATTATTTCCATCATTTATTCCTGGTAATTTAGGCACTAAGGAAGCTTTGTTAATTATATTACTTGGCGGTGGTGTTTTAGGCCTAAAATTTTCACTTATATCATTTATTATATGGACTATTAATGTTGGAATTGCTGGGCTAATTGGTGGAGGAATTAATTTATATAGATCTAAAAGTTGATAGTTGTTGGTTTTATAATATTATTTGTATATGTATTTATTCTAGGTTTTGCGTGTATAGGGTTGATCAAAAATAGTAGACCAAAGAAATTTACGTCTTCAAAACAATTTACATTATCCATAATAGTACCTGTTAGAAATGAAATGAATAGGATAGATTGTTTACTAAATTCCCTCGAAAAAAGTAAAATAGATAACAAGGAATTAAAAGAAATAATTTTTGTAAATGATCATTCAGAAGACGATACAATACTTAAAATAGAGCAATGGAAAAACAGACAAAGTTTACCTATTAAACTGCTTCACCTTGAACAAAGTTTTGGCAAGAAAAAGGCTATAGTTTATGGTGCTCAACATGTTACTGCAGATTTTATTTTAACATTGGATGCTGATACTAATTTCAATACAGATTTTTTACAAAAAACATCGTCACAACTCAATGAAAAAAATAAACTTTATGTTGTGCCTGTGATAGAGCAAAATGGTCTTTTCCTTTCACGCATGGCTTCTCATGCAAATTGTACAATTACCATTGGATTGGCAAATTTTGGTTTTCCAATAAATTGTAATGGAGCAGCGCTTATATTTGATAGGATTACATTTCTCCATTTACATCCCTTTCAAGATAATTATCAAATTACATCTGGAGATGATTTATTTACTTTAAATTCTTTCGTAAAGCATAAAAGGGGAGTTCAAACTATACAGATGCACCAAAATGTTGTACTAACGGATGGGGCTCAAAATTTGGTTGAATTTTTGTCTCGTGGAGTAAGGTGGTCAGGAAAAATGAAACATATACACTTACCCGTTGCTAACCTATTTGGTTTTACTATTCTTTTAAGTAACTTTTTAGTGTATTATTTTCTGGGAAAATGTCTGTTTACTGAGTCGTATTTTCCCTCATTAATATGGCTGTTAATTAAGCTATTTATTGATTTTATTTCCGTTTTTTCTTCATTTACATTGTACAATAAAAAAAGTATTTTAAAATATACTTTACCGATGTATTTTATGTATCCAATATATTTGTTGTTGGTCCTTTTTTTAAATTTAATTCCAATTAAATTTGAGTGGAAAAACAGGCCTGTGCTAAACCTAAAAACCAATTGAAACTTCCAAAAAGAATATTGTTTTTCTTTAATTATTTAATCAAAAATCCTTTGATTGGAATTGCTTTTTTTGTTATTAGCTCTGCTATTATAATTAGTGTTTTGGGAGCCAATATCCGTCCCGATAGTTCTTTAGATGCAAATACACAAATACCTCAAATATCTAGATTAAAGCCTGGAACTAAAATCCCATTTCTAAAAGTCAGAAAGAATAAAGAGATTACCGAAAAGAACTTCTTTGAAAAGTTGTTTTTTGGAGGTCAAGAATCTGCCTTTTCTTTAGTCCCTTATAGTGATTATAAATTTGTCGATGATAAAATATTACTCAATGAATATTTGGTGGACTCTACTAAGCTGAATGATGAAATCTCACAGGCCTCATTTACATTGTCTAATGTTGTTTTTAATTTAAATGATATTGAAAATGAAAAGGTGAATAATGAATTTCTTCAAAAAGAGATTGAAAAACATCATTTAACAGAGAAAACATTTTATTTGGGTACAGATAAACATGGTAGAGATATGCTAAGTAGATTGATGGCTGGTACTATAATTTCATTGTCAATTGGTTTAGTTTCAGTCATTATATCATTTATTGTTGGGTTATCACTAGGGGCCATTGCAGGTTATTATGGTGGAAGAATTGATGATGTGATTTTATGGTTTATCAATGTTGTTTGGTCTATACCTGGGTTGTTATTAATTATTTCTCTAACACTTATTTTAGGGAAGGGTTTTACCACGGTTTTTATTGCCGTAGGATTAACCATGTGGGTGGAATTGGCAAGAGTAGTTCGTGGACAGGTAATTGCTTTGAGAGAAATGGATTATGTAACGGCTGGAAAGGTATTAGGGTTTTCTAATATTAGAATTATTTTCAATCACATTATCCCAAATTTATTGGACCCTGTAATCGTGATTTGTGCCGCAAATTTTGCAACAGCAATTTTAATTGAAGCCGGGCTTAGTTTTCTTGGTATTGGTGTTCAAATTCCAACACCTTCTTGGGGAGCAATTATTGATCAGCATAAGGAGTATATAATTCACGCTGAAAAATCATTTTTAGCTATTATTCCTGGTGTTCTTATTATACTATTGGTATTCTCATTCATGATTCTTGGACACCATTTAAGAAATGTTTTCAGTAAAAAAGCCAGTGCAACGGTATGGAAAGAAAAACTAAAAGGAGCTCCAGTTGATTCAGTTTAAATCAACTTATTTAGTTCTTCAATTAATTTATTTTCTTCAATTATTCCAGACTGTCTCCACTTCAATTCATTCTGCTTAAAAATAATAAAAGTAGGTATTCCTCTTACATTGAATTTATCAGCTACTGCTTGGTTTTTATCTACATTTATTTTGAGAATTTTAATCTCATCACCCATTTTACTTTTAATTGATTTTAGTATCGGGTTCATGGTTTTACAAGGTGCACACCAATCTGCAAAAAAATCTACTAGTATTGGTTTTTCTCCTTTAATGATATCTTGAAAAGTAGACATAGCTTTTAAACTAAACTGTAATATTTTCTTTTTCAGTTACTAATGAAGTTGACTTAGCGATGGAGACAAATCCCCCCTTAATATCAATAACTTCCTTTATTCCTTGGGCTTTTAATAAAGAGCAAGCGATCATAGAACGATAACCACCTTGGCAATGAATGTAATATTCAGTATCAATATTGTAATCTTCAATATTTTGGTGAATATTATCTAATGGCCTGAAAGTACTTTTTACCAAATGACCATTCGCATATTCTCCATTATTTCTTACATCAATGATATTAGAACCATCATTAATTTCAGCTTCAAATTGTTGAGCACTAATGGACCTAATTTTTTCTGTTTTTAAGCCTGCATTTTTCCAAGCTTCAATACCTCCGTCAAGAAATCCCATCGTATTGTCAATACCAACTCTCGCTAATCGAGTAACTGCTTCACTTTCTCGTCCAGCTTCAACAACAATTAAAACCTTTTGGTTAAGATCTTCAATCACTGCACCTGCCCAAGGGGCAAAGCCACCATCTAAGCCTATAAAAATGGAGTTGGGAACATGATTTTCAGCAAATTCATGAGGTTTTCTACAGTCAATTACCATAGCACTTTGACCCATTTTATTAAAATCATTAGGGGCAAGTGGAGTAGTCCCATTTTTAATTATTTGATCAAAAGCCTTATTAATTCCTTTATTCATAGCCACATTTACAGGGAAGTAGCTTGGAGGTTGATTTAATCCACATGTTACTTCATTGATAAAATCTTCAGCGGAAAGTTGATCGTTTAAGGCGTAATTTAATTTTCGTTGATTCCCTAATGTGTCATAGGTTTCTTTACTCATATTTTTACCACAAGCTGATCCTGCTCCATGTGCAGGATAAATGATAACTTCATCGTTTAGTGGTTTAATTTTATTGTTTAATGATTGATATAATAATTGGGCTAAATCAGCTTGAGACAAATCGCTTTTAACAGCTAAATCAGGTCTACCAACATCTCCAATAAACAATGTATCTCCAGTAAAAATACAATATGGATTATTATGTTCATTAAACAGTAAATAACAAGTTGATTCAAGTGTATGACCAGGAGTATGTAATGCCTTTATTTTTATATCACCTATTTCAAATTCTTCATCATCATGGGCTTGATAAAATTCGAATTCAGCTTCTGCATTTGGCCCAAAAATTATCTGAGCTCCTGTTTCTTTTGCCAAATCAACATGACCAGAAACAAAGTCAGCATGAAAATGAGTAATAAAAATGTATTTAAGTTGAGTATTGGTTGTTGCTATCTTTTCTAGATATACACTAGTTTCCCTTAAGGGATCAACAATGGCACATTCGTTTTTGGATTGAATAAAATAAGTTGCCTCAGCTAAGCATCCTGTATAAATTTGTTCTACGTTCATGTTGCAAAATTAACTATACTGAGGTTATTCAACAAGTATAAAATGGCCAAATGACAAATGAAGTATTAAATTTGTGTCCATGCCAATGCAGTTATACATATCTTGGAATGTTGATCCATCTATCTATGATGGATTTATTACCCTTAGGTATTACAGTCTTTTCTTTGCTATTTCTTTTCTAATAGGTTTTCATTTAGTTAAAAAAATGTACATCAATGAATCTGCTCCAGCTGAATGGATGGATAAGAAATTAGTTTATGCTGTTTTGGGGACTATCATTGGTGCTAGATTAGGGCATGTATTTTTCTATGAGTGGGATTATTATGCAAAAAATTTACATGAAATACCTATGGTATGGAAAGGAGGTTTAGCAAGTCATGGAGCTGCTATTGCGTTAATTGTTGCCATGTGGCTCTATTCCAAAAAAATTACTAAGAAACATACCTTATGGTCTTTAGATAAATTAGTTATCGCTGTAGCATTAGCTAGTGGATTCATAAGAATGGGAAATTTAATGAATTCAGAAATAGTTGGACTAAGAACAGATCATTCCAGTGGTTTTTTCTTTGAAAATGCTACTGCCAATGAAATATCTTCTTATTTCAGGTTAGATGATAATCAGGTAAAATTTTATCCTACAGATAAAGATTCACTAATAGACGGATTAAGATATCCAATTTCAAATTTAGTATTAACTATACCTGGAATTGGTTTAGATTCTTCTTCCCAGAGTAATTATATTCAAAGTCAATTAATACCTTTTATAAATACTTATTCTTTAGACTATAAAAAACATCTTTTTGAAGAATTAAAAACTTCTATTGAAATGCAAGGAAATACTAAAGTATTGAGCGAAAGAGACCAACAGATTAAAGATTTCCTTAAAAGAATGAGTGAAAATCACTTTTTCACTACAACTAATTCTTATGAAGTTGATATTAGTGGTAATACATTGACTCTTCCAATTTATTTAATTCCGAGAATTCCCACTCAACTGTGGGAAGCCTTAGCATATTGGATCATTTTTGGATTTCTTTTTTGGGCCTATTGGAAAAGAAATTGGCATGAATACAATGGTAAACTATTTGGAGCATTTCTAACTTTGAATTTTGCCGCAAGATTTATTATTGAATTTTATAAAGAACATCAGGCATTAGCTGATGAATCAGTTGTCAATATGGGACAATATTTAAGTGTACCATTAGTTATAATTGGGTTGTATTTTTGGATAAAAGCAAAAAAAGTTGCTAAAAACTGAATCATTAAATATAGATTATGTAGAAAGGTCATTGTCTTTTCCAGATATTGACATGAGTAACACTAACCAACTATTGATTATTGGTCAAAGTGGCAGTGGTAAAACTTCTTTATTGAATGCTATTGGAGGATTGCAAAAACCATCTGCAGGAAAGGTTTGTATTAACGAAACAGATATTTATCAATTATCATCAAAAAAATTAGATTTTTTTAGAGGAAGAAATATAGGCTTTGTATTTCAACAACCTCATTTTATTACTTCATTGGATGTAGAATCTAATTTGAAATTTGCCCAATATTTTGTTGGGAAAAAAGATGTAATGGTTATTCATAAATTACTTGACCAGGTTGGGTTGTTACATAGAAAAAAGTCAAGAATTCATGAGCTTAGTGAAGGTGAAAAACAACGTATTTCCATTATAAGAGCTGTCATTAATTCTCCATCGATTATTTTGGCAGACGAACCAACTTCTGCTTTAGATGATAATTCCTGTGAAAAAATACTTGAATTAATTAATTCAATTGCTGTTGAAAATAGTGCTAAGTTGATTATAGTTACCCATGACCAAAGATTAAAAGATAAGTATAGTCAAAAATTAAATTTAGATGATTTTAAGGTATAGTGTCAGAAATATAATAACTAAGCCATTGTCTTCAGGACTATCAGTTTTACTGATGGCCATCTCAATCATGATTATTGTATTGGCTTACAGTACTATGTCTCAATTATCCTCCAATTTTAATCAAAATGCTAATAAAATTGATCTAGTAGTGGGGGCAAAAGGAAGTAGGATGCAATTGGTACTATGTAATGTTTTTCATATAGACCAGCCAACAGGTAATATTCCACTTCAATCTGTCAATTTTGTTCAGGAGCATCCTTTTGTTGATTTAGCTATTCCTATTTCATTAGGAGATAATTATAAAAAGTTTAGAATTGTTGGTACAAAACCTTCTTTTATTAATGAATTATATCAAGCTAATTTTCTGGAAGGAGAAATATTTAGCAAAAGTTTGGAAGTTGTTGCTGGTGCTCAAGTTGCTCAGGAACTAAATTTAAGTATTGGCTCTACTTTTTCAGGCAGTCATGGATTGGGGGAGTCTATTCATGACCATGGAGATTTCACTTACAGGGTAGTAGGCATATTAGCTAAATCTGGAGAAGTGATTGATCAGTTGTTAATGACCCCCTTAGAAAGTGTTTGGGACGTCCATCCAGAGGAACACAATAAGGGAAGCTTTGAGTTAAAACAAGAAAAAGAACATCATCACCACGATCACGATCACGACCACAATCATCAACATCATGATCATGAAGCTAAGGATATAACTGCAATGCTTGTTAAATACGGTTCTCCTAGAGGTAAATTTACATTACCATCAAGTGTCAACAAAAAGGATATGCTTATGGCTGCAGAACCAGCTGTGGAAATACAACAATTATTTCAATTGATTCAACCTGCTGTTGATGTGCTTTACAAACTATCATGGTTAATATTTTGTTTAGCGATGGTGAGCGTATTCATTACGCTTTTAAATTCTCTTAAAGACAGAAAATATGAAATTGCTATGATGAGAGCTGGTGGTGCAACATCTACAACAGTTTTTATGTCTGTTTTAATTGAGGGGGCACTTATTTCACTAATTGGCTCATTTATTGGAATTATATTAGGCCATTTCTTAATGGAACTATTGGCTAATTATATGATTTCATCATATAATTATGATTTTACAGGATTAATGTTTTACCCATTTGAGTTTATTTTAATTTTGGGATCTTTGTTAATTGGTATGATTTCTGCACTTTATCCTGCATATACCGCATATAAATTAAACATTGCACAAACACTAAAGCAATCATGATAAAAAAACTATTAATAGGTATTTTATTTGCTACATCTTTTTCTTTTTCCTATGCTCAAAATATCATCACATGGGAATTATTAAAAAACGTAGAATTTGATGAAATATGGTCTGAAGAATTTCAGGCATTCTACATGGTGCCAAAGTTTTCTTCACAAGTATTAGCACTTGATAACAAAGAGGTTCAAATTAGAGGATTTATCATACCAGTAGATATCGTTCAGGATTATTACGTCTTATCTGCTAACCCATATAGTTCATGTTTTTTTTGTGGACAAGCTGGGCCTGAATCTGTAATGGAAATTCAATTGGTTAAAAAATATGAAGGCTTAAGAATGGATCAGGTAATTACTTTTAAGGGTAAATTACGATTGAATGTTGATGATATCTATCAATTAAATTATATTCTAGAAGACGCTGAAATTGTAGAGTAATTAGAGGTAATTTTTAATTTCTTGATAAACCAACTCTGTTGCCCCTTTCTTTTCTTTTGAAAAATTCGTTGATTTTTGTTTGTAGTCATCTAAAACATCTAAATTTTCTATTGCTGTTTTTATCTTAGTTTTCAATTCAGTTTGGTTGGAAAAGCTATCTGCAATATTGGCATTAATCATTTCTGATGCTTCTGGGTAACGACTATGTTTTGGTCCAAATAAAATATAGTTTCCTTTAGCAGCTGGTTCAATAATATTATGCAGTTTATCTTTGAATCCACCTCCGATAATCGCTATATCACTTATGGAATAGAGTTCAGCAAGTATTCCTATTTTATCAATTATTAAAACAGGTGGTAAATCATCTAAGTTGCCATTAGAAAGCAAAGCAGATTCTTTATTAAATAGTTGTTTAATGTAAGTTATTCTATGTGAAGAAATATCATGTGGAGCAATGATGAATTGAACATGGGGGAATTCTTTATAAATTGACGAAACCATTTTCTCTTCTTCTTCCCAAGATGATCCCAATAAAACACATGGTTTACTAACTTTAAAAAGATTAAAATCTTGAATTGTTTTTACTTGATCATACCTAGTGTCACCACATAGTTTAGCATTTGTTAAGCCTGCATTGGCCAAGTTTTTAATGGTTTCATTGTTAAGTGTAAGAATAACTTTCATTTTTTTCAATACTTCCCTTGCTAATGAACTATACCAACTAAAATACCAGTGGTTAGATCTTAAATTAACGGAAAAAGCAAAAGTTGGAATCTCATTATTTTGTGCTTCTATAATATGATTCATCCAAAAATCATACTTAACAAAAATCAATAGTTTAGGATTAATTGTTTTGATGAATTTTCTTGAATTAGACGTATAGTCTAAAGGGAGATAAAACTTTTTAATTCTTTCATTTTTATAGGAAAAATTCTCGTATCCTGATGGGCTAAAAAATGATATTAATATTTCATATGTAGTATTTTCAGTCAATTCCTCAATGATTGGTTTAGCCATTAAACCTTCTCCATGTGATGATGCATGTATCCAAATAGGTTGATTTTTAAATTCCAAAAACCTCAGTTTTTCTTCCCAATTCCTTCTTCCATCAATAGCCTTTTTTGATTTTTCATTACCTAAAAATGCACTGATTCGCCAAAACAATGAAATACCAGTAGATAATAGAGAGTAAGAGAAACGAATCATTTAATTGTAATAATATTCATCTGGAGCTTTTCTGAAAACAGGAAATATCCATCCAGCCCTAATTCCTATGAAAATATCGATACGTTGGTCATGGTAAGGACCCATTAAATCAATTTGGTAATCTCTCATGCCTCTTGTAAATCCTTGAATGCACTCCAAGCCAATAGTAAAATTCACTAAATTATTATTACTCATGTGATGGTATCCAACATATTCTTTAATAGAGGCTCCCATTGTAAAACGATCATAGTATGGTAAATATTGCTGTTGTAACTGGGGAACTAAGTTTTGCTCATGTTCAATTCTAATTTTATGAAACATAAATCCCAACCCTGTTTTTAGATGAATACCAGAATTTGGATTTGGTCCAAAAAATGGAAATATCTTACCAACATCTAGGCTAACTATTCCACCTCTTTGGTACATAACATAAAAATTTTGTTCACCATGCTGATTAATAATCCAACCTTGATCATTAAGTAAGTGGTCTAAAACAGCTCTATACTTTACATTTCTGCTATGTATAAAGTTGTAAGTGAGTTCAAAGGATTGATTTTTTTTGTTTTTAATGCCAATTGAACACCCAATGTTACTATTAATTCCAAAATAATCTTTGAGATCTCCTTCAGGAGCTTGTGCAGCAAGATTAACTTGTACAAGTGGACAAAATATTACGGAATCTTTTACGTTTTGACCATAGATCTTTTGTGTGAAAAGAAAACATAAAAGCCCAAGGAAAAAAAAAGATTTAACGATGTTCATGAAAACAAATATAAGAATTGGTATAATGTATTGATATAGTTATATTCGCCATTCTAAAAATTTAACCTTAATGCAGCGTGATTTAAACATTCAAATGGTTGATCTAAAAACTCAGTATCAGCATATCAAAAATGATGTTGATAATGCTATGCAACAAGTGATTAATTCAACTCAATTTATCAATGGTGATGAGGTTAAAAATTTTCAAGCAGAATTAGCAGATTATCTTGGCGTTAAACATGTCATTACATGTGGAAATGGAACTGATGCTTTGCAGATTGCTATGATGGGACTAGGTTTAAAACCTGGCGATGAGGTGATTACACCTTCTTTCACCTATATTGCTACTACTGAAGTAATTGGTCTTTTAGGACTTAAGCCAGTCTTTGTTGATTGTGATCCTAATACATTTAACATATCACCAACTGCCATTGAAAAAGCCATTACTAAAAAAACAAGAGCAATTGTTCCAGTACATCTTTTTGGTCAATCTTGTGATATGGCTGAAATAATGAACATAGCTTCGAAATATAATCTTTTTGTTATTGAAGATAACGCACAAGCTATTGGGTGTACTTACAGCGGTTTAGATCATCCACAAAAAACAGGAACAATAGGAAATGTCGGTTGTACTAGTTTTTTCCCATCCAAAAATTTAGGTTGTTATGGTGACGGTGGTGCTATGATGACCAATGACGATGAATTAGCCCAACAATTAAGAATGATAGCTAATCATGGTCAATCAAAAAAATATTATCATGATAGAGTAGGTTGTAACTCTAGATTAGATAATATTCAAGCTGCAATATTGAGGATAAAACTTAGGCAATTAGATACATATATACATAACAGACAAAAAGCCGCTGCATTTTATGACAAGCACTTTGAAAGTGTACCCAAGTTAAAAATACCTGTAAGGATTACTGATTCAAATCATGTTTTTCACCAATATACTTTGCAATTAGATGATAGTATTAACAGAGATTATTTAATTTCATATCTCAAAGAAAATGGCATTCCTGCAATGGTATATTATCCTGTCCCTGCACATTTGCAAAAGATGTTCTCCTCTATAGATGTATCAAAAGGAGACTTATCTAATACAGAATGGTTGACTACAAGAGTCATTTCATTACCTATGCATACGGAGCTTACAGAAAAACAACAACTTTTCATTGTAAATCACATTAAAAATTATTTAAATACAAATTCATGAATATTGCAGTAGTTGGAACAGGTTATGTCGG
>CAJWIX010000023.1 GCA_913042175.1 uncultured Flavobacteriales bacterium | reverse complement strand
TTCCGCAAGTTGACTTCTGCAAGCGTTTTCAATACAAACAAATAATATCTTTTTTTTCTTCATCTAATAATGTCCTAACATTATAATTATAATATCTTTTACCAAGAACGTGGTCCTCACAAATAACTAGGCATAAAAAAATAAATTTTTATGCCTAGTCATTCCTTTTTTATAAAATGATTTTTACAAAAAACAAATAAAAGTCTAATAGTTTTCTAACTTCGCTAGAAGAATTTTTATATATCAGATTGATAACTCTGATTCCTTCTTGTTGTCAAATAATCAGCGGAAGTTAAGCTCATAACTTCCGCTGATAAATAAAATATTTTATACTAATTATGACCAGGATGCATCACAAAGAGATTTAAGATCATTGAAATCACCTGATTCTATCCATTCTACAAAAGTTTCACTGACAGGTTTATAAGGGACGTATCCTCTTAAATCTGACTGTAACCAATTTCCTATAACTTTTGTGTTTAATTTAGCAGTAGTGTGTCCAATATTTAATTCTTCAATAGCTAAAGCATTGGACTCCTGTTCCATTTGATTACTTAATGGCTTTACTAATACTCTTTTATTAAGACTAAAACATTCACTGGGTAGTTCAAAACCGCTATTACATATGACGCCGCTTGCTTTTAACAAGTCATTAGTAAATTTTTTCCTATCAATTTTACACCATCTAATGTTACTCGAAGAAGTTGGAGGAGAATCAGAGCAATATACTTTGAAAAGGTAATCTTTAAAATTTTTTAAAACATTTACTATTTGATTTGGGTCCTCAAAATTCAAGTATACTAATATTAAATTTTTTTCTTCTACACTATCACTAGGAAACTCATCAATAATTGGTGGTAATATTGGTTGATTAAAGTGACTCCAATGTATTCCAATTGGTATATCTGTAGGGCAGTACCACCTTAAAACCATTTGGGCAATAATATCTCTTTTCTTTTTAGGTACTCCTTTATACAGTAGAGCATTCTGATGGCTAATACCTATCACTTTTTTGTTCTGGATTTTTGCAGCCCAAGCTGTAATAGGTTCAAAATCAGATATAACTAAATCATATTTACTGGTATCTATTTTTTTGACATTATTTAAAAAATCCTTAAATGTCAGATTTTTTATAGAACTAATGTAATTTATTGCCCCTTTATCAACTGAAAAAGTAAGGCTTTTTAAACACTGAAATGGTTCAGAAATATTCATTCCTAATAGACTATCTTTTGTCCTGTTGCTTATGATCGTATCAATTTCATGACCTCTTTTTTTTAATTCCTTAATAATTATACTGGATTTAATTATATGTCCATTCCCCGTACCTTGTATGCCATAAAGTATTTTCATTTTATAAAAATGTTGTAAAACATAACATCGAAATTCCAGATGCAATTAAAGCACCTGCTAACACATCAGAAGGATAATGAAGTCCCAAATAAATTCTTGAAAGGGCTACAGAAATACTCCAAAAAATTAAGCCTGGGGCTAAAGGTGGATAATATAATATGAGAGAAAAAGATAATACAACAGCACTGCCGGTATGACCTGAAGGGAAACTAAATTTATCAAATGGTATTTTCCTTGGAACAAAATTTTCTATAGAATCAAATGGCCTTTGACGCTTTGAAGAATTTTTTAGTAAAAGATATATGATTTTATCAAAAATAGTAGATACAATTAATATTTTGATAAACACTAGATTATCATCAACAAAGAAAGAAAGATAGATTAGCGATAAAAATAAAACAAAACCATCAGCAGATTTAGAGCATATTGAAAAATAATAATTCCAAAAAGAATGTTTAAACCACTTTGAAAAAACTAGAATAGTAAGTTGATGATCTTTAGTAACAACCCAATTAATAACTTGAGTCAAATTAAACTCCAAATATTCTATTTAATTTTAAAATCGCAATAATTGATTTTCATTTGACCTATATTAGAATTAGATAAGAAAATTTTATTGAAAAAGAAACAGGCCTCGAAAATTCAAGGCCTGTTGGGGGTGTGTAAGGGAGAGTATTGGAAAAGAAATACTAAAAGTGTTTTTTATTTATTAAATATAATTGGAAGTTTATAACGAACAGATATTGGCTGACCATTAACGCTAGCTGGTATAAATTTAAGTTGATTAATACCTTTTACCATTACTTCATCAAAAGCAGGACCAAGAGATTTTATTATTTTAACATCTGATACTGTTCCATCATTTTTAATTAAAAATTCAGCAATTGATTTTCCACTAATATATGAATGCTGATTCATTAATAATTTTGGATATTGAAAGGCTTCTTTAACAGATGCTGAACCGCCAATAATTGATGGATATTCATTTTCTTGTATAGATGGAGCATTTGCAAATAACAAACTACAAAATCCAAAACAAATTATGTTGATAATATATTTATTCATTTTTATTCCTATAATAAAATTAATTTTCAAAAAGGATCTAAGATCAAAAATCTTACTTCCGCATCCTTATTTACGTAATGAAATTCGGAAGGTTAAATTTGATTTTAGTTAGAATGGAAATTGAAATCAGTTCGTTTTTTATTTGTAATTAATGTGAAGTCAATTTGAAGATTGTAAGTTCAATTACTATCAATTTTATTGTACAAAATGTTTCCCATTAATGCGCCAATCAATTGCCCGATTATGAAGTAAACAACGGAGGAAGGAGCTATACCTGTAAAGGTATCTGTAAACATTCTAGAAATAGTTACTGCTGGATTTGCAAATGAAGTTGAAGAAGTAAACCAATATCCAGATGTAATAAATAATGCTACAGCCAAAGCAACATCTTTAGGGTTGTTTTTCCCAACAAATAATATTGTAATAATTAATCCAAAAGTTGCAATTATTTCACTTATTAAAAGTTTCCCCTCTCCTCTAATATTTGTTGATATTTGAATTATTTCTACTCCAAAATAATAATGAACAATAAGTATGGATAATAAGCCGCCTAGGAGTTGAGCAATTGAATATTTGTATAAATCATAGAGACTTAACTCTTTCCTTATATAAAAAACTAAACTTACCGCTGGATTAAAATGTGCTCCAGATATAAAAGAAAAACTTTTTATCAAGACATACAATATGGCACCAGTAGCAATGGTATTCCCTAATAATGCTAGGGCATCGTTCCCATTTGAGAGATTTTCAGCCATAATTCCTGAGCCAACTACAACAGAAACAAGAAAAAAGGTTCCTAGAAATTCTACTAAAATTTTTTTATTCATTTTTAAAATAAAAAAGGCCATAAGAACTATGGCCTTCTTTCAAACTATATGCTCCAAATTACTTTAGAAGGGTCATTTTCCCTTTAACAGTAAAACTTTCAGAAGTAATTTCATAAAAATATAACCCACTAGGGACCTTTATGCCGATATTGTTTTTGCCATCCCAATTTACTGATTGTTGTCCGGATATAATATTTTCAACAGTTAATTGTTTAATATTTCGCCCAAAAATATCAAAAATATTAATCTTAATTTTTGAAGCAGGTTTTCTAAGGTTAAAAAAAATATTTGTTGTAGGGTTAAAAGGGTTTGGGTAGTTATAGTGGAATGAAATCTGATCTGATAGAATGCTCTTTTGCTTTTCGTTATCATCTAAAGAAAGATCGATTAGAGAAATAAAATTATATATTGAATCCACTTCATATCCAGGTAGTGGTGCCCCATTAGTATTAGTCCACCCAGCATGAGTAATGGTTGACTGCTCTGAAAAGTAAGCATCATTTATTGCTGATACAGCTAAAGAAGAATCCCATAGAACTAAAATAAAATCTTCACCAGAAACCATCCCATCTATTTCGGGAGTAGAAGGGTCATCTCCATATATCTGCATATTCATATATGCTATACCACCATTAATAATTAGTTTACCAGCACCAACGCATAACGTATCAGCTGGATACGTTGCTCTAAATGCTCCTACCCAGTCTCCATCATCTGCAGCAAGACCATTTAATTGGGCCTGTCCGTAAATAAGACCAGAAGCTGGAGTCGGACTAAAATAAAATTGAGCATTTAATAGGGATATTAAGAATAAGATCGTTGAAAATATTAATGTCTTCATTTTTTTCCTTTATTAGTACTACTTTAAAAATAAAATTTTCTGTGTTTTAAATATATCATTTGCAATGATATTTACTATGTACATGCCAGATGATACTACTTGCCCACTCGCATCTGTTCCGTTCCACCTAAATGTTTTATATCCACCATCAATTATATTTTCACTTATAAGTGTTTTTACTTTCTGACCCATCAAATTGTAAATAGAAATGTTCATACTTTCACCTTGCATACTAAAAACTCGCATCTCGATAGTATTATTGAAAGGGTTAGGATAGGCTGGGAATATTGTAAATTGATCAGGAGGTTTGTTAGTATCATCTATTGATAAATAAGCAGATGCATCAATGAAAAGGCTCCATCCAAGCCCTTCATTTTCTAAGTAACTCATTTGACACCCTAAAGAGTCACAAGCAGAAACAGCCCAATATAATTCAATTTTATTATTTGTTGAATACTCTTCAATGATCTCAATAAAATCCATGTAACTCATTTGATATTCCGTTACATCTATAAAGTCAGTATATACTGTCATACTTAAAGAGTCTGAGGTAGGATCATCTATTTCTTTTAGTAATGTGAAATTATAACTAACACTATCTCCATCAAGATCTACAGCCTCTTCCCAGTTAAATGTGAGATTATAATTTTGATTAGAATAATTTACATAAACTGTATCCCCACTTTCAGGACCTATAAGCGAAAATTCCAATGGTAGGTCATTCGATGGTATAACACTAATAAGAAGTGTATCATTATCAATATGCTCTCCATCGCTTATAGAAAATGGAACAACTAGTAAGCCATTAAAATTAAGATCAGGTAATATGGAATCTCCTCGTAAAAAATAATTTTCACCACTAGTTAATTCATGTGTGATTACAAGATTATCAACATCTATATATGATATTGAATCAATATTAAATACAAAATGGCTATCTTCATTGATCACATATAAAGGAACATTTAAAATAGAAGGCGCGTCATTAATCGGATTAATAATAACAAAAATAGTTGTGGTATCTATACCACCAAGTCCATCATCAGCCCAAATATTAAATTGAATAACTGAATCTGTAGGCGTGAAATAATTTTCAACAACAGTTTTTATTTTTAAGAGTGCCGTGCCAATGAATTCAGTTTCTATAATTCCAGAAACATCTGTTGAGTCAGAATGAAAACTTAATTGCGAATCTGCCTGCTCTAAGTCTGTTATATAATTACTTAAGTCAATTATAACAGAATCATCTTCAGCAACGGATATTATCTCGATAGATTCACTCCACTCAGGTGCGGTATTATCTCCACAAATAGTTACGGCGTTAGACTCATATACTCCACTAGAATCTTCTCCATCATATGCAACTATACTAGCTCTCCATGTTTCCAAACAGTTAGTCATTTCTGGGTTTACTGATTCCTCTCCTTCAAGAGCATAAACAATTTCATCGTTTTTAAACCATGATATATAAAGAGTAGTATCATTAGACCCTTCAATATCTGATACAATATAAGATAATGACAACGTATCTGATAGTCCAGGTATAGATGGGTAAATTGCTGCATCTATTATTGATGGGGGATCATTAATCGGAATTATAGAAATGTTAAAAGTAAAGGTTTCGCCAGCGCCTCCTTGATCATCAATGGGGTAAACATAAACATTTAATGGATCACCATCATAATTAGGACTGGGGAAAATTGTATCCCCACTTACACTATAATGCTGACCTTCTACTAGAACAATATCTAATTCTTGGCTAACATTTGAATATCCAGGGCTTGGGTTTGAAAATGTGCCCCACGTATTTGAACCATCAAAAACCCTTCCGTATGAAATGTCAGTCTCTTGAGAAGAAAATGAATAATTTATAACAACATTACCATCTGAATCCTCAATATAAATTGTTTCTCCATCACTTGACAGTTTGCTGTCTATCTCAGGAAAACCATCATCATCTCCAGTAAACCATAAAACCAAAAAATCACCAGCAGCAATACTTGTGTCAGGGGCAATAGTTGATACCTCACCCTCAGTATCACTAAACCCCCATCCATTAATATTTATTGATTCACTTGTGCCATTGTACAGTTCAACAAAATCTTCATAATTCCCATCTGGACTCATACAGCAATTATCACTAGCTGCCAAAAATTCATTTACAACTATTTGACTTGTAGCAATAGGAGCAATATTGTCTACATCTTCAATTACAAAATCTGAAACATCAACTACAAAAAAACTATCTTCAAAAACAGTTTGGTTTCCAATGTTTTGACTTACAATAAAAGGGTTGTCATTAATTGGTAACACCTCAATATTGGCAAAATATATTTCACTTGAGCTAAAACCATCATCTATAATCATACCAATAACAATCTCACCATTGTAGTTTTCGTTTAAGATAACACTATTCCCATTTATTGTGTAATTATTTTGATCGGAGCTTAACTGGTTACCATCATTCCCTGAAGAGTCTATAAGAGTAAGAGTAAGGTATTCGTCTGAAACACCGTCTTCATCAAGAAATGAAATATTATCAATTGTTATTTCAAAATTAATGTCTTCATATTTCTCATCTAATGAAATGCCTAAAATAACAGGATCAACATTATTCACATTAAAACTGTATTCTTGATATGGATCATTATAGCCAACGATTGGTGTAAAATTTGTACTCTGCCACCCACTGTGATAAATTGGATTGCCAGATTCATTTGTCTCTTCAATGATTACATTTAATGATTCATCCCATAACTTTAACGTAAAGTTTTCCGTAGAACTCATGCCTTCATCTACTGCTGGGCTAGTAATATCATCTCCATAAACTATAAAATTAAACCGAACATCTCCTGCGACCCAAACTAATTGACCAGCACCTGCACAGTTCCCATTAGCATCAAATGCTGCAACCCAATCGCTAGAGGAAGCTCGAACATCATTTATTCTAGGGGTACCTTGAATTACACCTCCTAAATTTGTAGCTACGAATTGAAATTCATCAGGTTGAGCATATATATAGGATATTATAAAAATTATAAATATTTTTTTCATATCTTTTTAATTATAAGTGAAAATACGACAGACTTATTCTATTAAAAATGTGTTAGAATATTGTTAGATAATTATTTGTATAATGTTATCAAACAAACACAAAACTTATATTTTATAAAATAAAAAAGCGGATTACAAAAAGGTAACCCGCTTTAATAATTGTAGTATATATTTCTTTACTTTATAAGCATTAATTTTTTCATCGACTGAAATTCACTCGACCTCATTCTGAAGAAATACATTCCTGCTGAAACTGGCTGTCCATAGTCGTTAGTAGCATCCCACATTATTTTATATCTTCCAGGATTGAGACTCTTAGACACAAGCGTCTTTACTTTCTTTCCTAGTACATCATAGATTTCTAATGAGACATATGAATTTTCAGGTATATCGTATTGAATAGTGGTAATAGGGTTGAAAGGATTAGGATAGTTCTGATACAAGTTAAAAACCGTTGGTAGATTCGCTAAATCTAGAGACAATACGCCACTTGCATCTATCGTAAATGTAAATGGCCCATTTGAAGAAGCTGTTGTATCTATTCCATCTGTAGCCTGCACATCCCATGTTATTACTAGACTATTAATATCTGGATGTTGTACAGACAAAGCTGCCATCTCATCGATAACTTCATTGAACTGAATTGTAAAAGAATTACTTTCTACAGATTGTGGTATAAAAGAAAGTTGACCAACATTTGTAGAATGATCAATCAAATATGTAATATTACGTCCCTCATCGCTCGATGCTTCCCATGCAACCTCTTGAGATCCAGTAGTTGCAGTGTTTTCATCTATCGGCACAACAGTTCCATCTTCAGGGGATAAAAGTGCAAAACTTCCAGGAGGTATGTTAATTCCGTTTACAAACGTAAACCCAAAAGGTCCATTTTGGCTGGAGACTGTATCCATCCTATCATAACCAATTACATCCCAATCAACAACCATCGTATCAATTCCTAAACCATTGAAGTAATCATATATAAATGAATTTGCAACAGTTATAGACTCATCATTCAACGAATCCAATTCAGCAAAAACAACTATTGATTCTTCCTGTGTTTCTGGATCAATAACAGAATAATGCAATTTTAGGTCATAGAATACTGTATCCATTATGTCCATATCTATAGACTCTGTCCAGCTAATCGCAGTTGAATCACTATAAATTTCTTCAGTGATAGTCAAAACAATATCGTTTGCCGGAGACACTAGATCAAAAGAATCTGGTATTGCATTTTCAGCGATGAATAAAACTTCATATGGTCCATTTTCGGCAAAAACAGAATCAATACCATCTGTGGCTAATACATTCCAAGAAACATGAAAAGAATCTGTTTCAAGATCTATATGAACAAAGTCATAAATACCGCTGTGATCTATTGCAAAAGTAGTATCATTTAAAAAGTCAGAGCTTCCTAACATAGTATCTGCTTCTGAATCATAAAAGTATACTGAGTAATATACAGAGTCCTGATCAGGATCAACAGACGGGCTCCATGTGATGTAAGTAGAGTCCTCTGGAGCAACCTCATAATTCTGATAATTTATTACATATGAAGCACTGTCTTCAGGCTCTATTAAACTAAATGGCAAAAGATTAAGGTTTTCTTTAATAATAGTAATATCAAAATAATATTCTGAAAACGCATAGGTGCCATCGTCGTCATAAGCATAAACATCCCAAGCAGCATATAGCGTATCAGCCTCTAAAGAATCCATGATATCATACATAGATTGGTAGGAAAGAGAAATAGTTGTGTCCGAAATACCAAGAGCTTCAAAAAATGAATCATAATAATAATAATATTCATTATCGTAGAGTGCAAAATCATATAATATCGTTCCACCGTCTTGGTCTACAGCTGTTTCCCATTTAAATACCAAAGTAGAATCTATAGTTTGGTCATTTATATAGACTTCGCTAAAATCTTCAGGTTGGAGCAAACTGAACTCTGCAGGACCAAAATTTTCTCTAGCTAAGTGAACATCATAGGGTCCATTAAAAGAACTAATGGTATCAACTCCATCAGTAACATACACATCCCAACCAAGAGTTATTGAATCTACACTTAAAGCTGCTAGTAAGTTAAAGATATCACTATACTGAAGAACTAAAGTCGTATCTTCAAGATCTTCAACGGAGGTAATGACATAACCTGAATCTAAGTCCACTAATTCCCAACTATAAAATAAACTGTCATTGTCAGGATCAAAAGAAGGTTCCCATATTATAATCAAACTATCTGTTCCAACATTTGATTCAGTAACAGTTACCGTAACCAATTCTTCACCTAATAGGTCAAAATTACATGGCCTGTTATTATCATACGAAAAAAGAAGAGTAGAGCTATAATCCAAGGAGAGACCCGGAAGCGCACCATCCATACCATCTTCTGTAGCCATGAAAGTAGTTAAAGGACATAAATCATAAATAATACTATCTTTTGAAACATCCCAAAGAGCAAGGTAAACATTATCTCCAGGAACATACCCTTCAATAAATGGAGTATTTAGATCATCACCATAAATTGTTAAATCAAAATAAGAAGCACTATCATCAGAAAAAATAGTTCCTATACCAGCTAATGAATCATCCTCAGTGAAAGCAGCTATCAGACTATACTCAGGTACCATCATACCATCAAGCTCAATCATTCCGTTTAGATAAGCAGAATTCGATTCATCTGCAGGTAATACAAGATCTTGTTCAAATGGTGAATACAAAACAAAAATTTGATAAGGGTCATCAAAACCAGGCAGCGGTGCTCCATTAGTATTTGTCCACATGACTGAATCTTTTATGGTAATATATTCTTTTTCAGAAATGTCATAAAATTCTAATGAAAAATATTCTCCCTCAGTCATACCATCTTTCTGTGGTGTTGAAGGATCGTCACCATAAATTTGAATGCTATAATATGATAAACCCCCTTCCCTAACAATTCTACTTGCTCCGTAGGAAACACTATCATTATGAGATATAGCCCCTACCCAATCATTTTCATTTGATTTATCACCAGGCAGGACAATCTGCCCAAAAGCAGAAGCAGAAGCTGGTGTAGCTACATGCGTTCCAAAAGGAGCAGGAAATAAAAATTGCTGCGCTGGATTATTAACACCAATTAATGGGGATCCATTTGTATTGTACCATTCAAAAACTTCTCCATTAATCATATATTCACCTTCGGAAGCATCGTAATATGCTAAAGTAAATGGTTGCCCAGGGCCGAATCCATCAACATATGGTGTTGAAGGGTCATCACCATAAACTTGAATATTAAAGTAATATTTTCCATCATTTTCAATTAACCTACCGACTCCTGCCGCAAAAGAGGTATCAAGAGATATTGCTGCAACCCAGTCGTTAACATCAGGCATGTCATAGGCAAGCAAAGCTTCGCCAATCACAGTCGCAGACAATGGAGTTGGATCAATGCCACCATCAAATGGAATAGGGAAAGAATAGATTTTTGATGCGTCTCCGAAACCAGGTAACGGAGCACCGTTTGTATTACTCCAAACTGTAACATCTTCCCAAATCTCATAATAATCCTCAGATGCATCATAAATAGCTAAATTGAATAATTCACCATCGTCTAATCCATCTTTTTCCGGCGTTGAAGGATCATCACCATATACTTGCAAATTCATATAGGAAATACCTTCACTTTCAATAATATTGGAAACCCCGTAGATCTTAAAATCTGTGCAAGGCTCATCTTCTTCAATATCCTCCTCATCACAAGTAGAAGGAACTTCACCCCAAGCAGCTATAAAATCACTTCCTTCCGCACGATCCCCATCAATAGTAACCGCACCAAGAACTTGTGCTGAGAGAGGAGTCGGTTTAAAGTCAGGATCGTAAGCGAGAAATGGATGAGGGAAAACGTAAATCTTTTCTGCATCGCTCATCGTTGGAAGCGGTGCTCCATTAGTGTTGACCCATTGATTTAATGCACCCGCATTATAGTATTCACCTTCAGAAACGTCATAAACAACTAATTCAAAAAATTCACCATTGTCTAATCCATCTTTTTCCGGTGTTGAAGGATCATCACCATATACCTGTAAATTGATATAACTAATACTATCAAAAACTGTTGCTTTTGTTGCTCCTACACATTCACCATTAGGTCCGATTGCTGCTATCCAGTCTTGGCTACTTACGATATCATCTAAAATAGATAACCTTCCAACAACTAACGCTGAAGATGGTGTTGGCGAAAATTCAAATGGAATTGGGAATGTTAGAGTCTGCTCTGAATTTGATAATACTGGTAGTGGTGCACCATTTGTATTTACCCAAACATAAGACTCACCGTTTGAGATCAGCTCACCTTCTGAAGCATCATAGATAAATATTTTAAATTCTTCACCTGAAGACATACCATCTTTTTCAGGCGTGGATGGATCATCACCGTATATTTGTAAATTTATAAATGAAATGTCATCATAAATAATAGCTGGGGATGAACCAACTACATTACCTACCATATCTTTAGCTACTACCCAATCCGCTGAATCAGCAGAATTTCCATATATGGAAAAATTAGCAATAGCCATTGCAGATGTCGGTGTCGGCTTTATATAAAAAGAATTAACAGAATATAGACTAACAGTTCCACTAACTTCATTAGAGACAGCTATCATATCTCCACCAGTAGGACTATCTTTCATAGAGATAAACTCTATAGATTCAGGAGCTATATCTCCAGGAGCACCAGGATGGTACATCACATATTCTGGGTTATTGGGATTGGTAATATTATAGACCATAAACCCTGAAGATCTCTCTAAAGAAATAAATCCAAAGACTTGAGATCCTATTTGAGCAATTTCTATTTCTTCAGGTTCCGGGCCTTTGTCATCACTTCTGGAGTCAAATGAATAAACGACTCCTGGGTAATTAGGATAAACATCCTTTAAAATTTGCTCAAATTGATCACCACTATCCCAGACTAGATTCCCAGAATCGTCCCAGATAGAAAATGACCTTGCACCATATGAATATATAATATCAAAATCTCCATCTCCATCAATATCACCATCAGCAATGGTCGTTTTTAATCTTCCTAAGTCAGTGCTTTCCTGCAGATCTGAAGCATTCGGAAATCTATCTTGGTCGAGAACGAGATCCCTAACCCTAGTTTCTTCAGAATATCCGTCGTAGTCCCGAGCATCTCCCTCATTTGCTGTTACAATAAAAACTTCACCCCCTACTTGGTATGTGGCAATAGCGTCTGGCTGATAAAGTCCTCGGGTTGGCTGTGATTTAATATTTATGTTTCCATCATCCCTGTCTGTACCAAAAAATCCATTCCCCAATTGAGAATGGTCTTTGTATCCAAGAGGAATAATATCAGTAATTTCTTGTGCTTCTACATCAACTATTGCGAGAGCATTGTTCTCTTGTAAAGACACATAAGCATGTTTTCCATCAGGAGCAAATGCAGCAAATTCTGGTTCTAAATCTTGGCTTACAGTTGATGTTCCGGTAACTCTGCCTAGAGCGTAAACAGAAACAGTCCCGCTGACCTCATTTGAAACAACTAAAAGATCTTTGCTACTTGGACTTTGAGAGGCTGGGATAAACTTAATACACTCAGGAGAAATATCACCTGGCGCTCCAGGATAATAAGATAAAAATAATGGGAGAGTTGGATCAGATACATCATAAATCATGAATCCACTTGCCCTTTCAAGCCCAACAAAAGCATAAACTGACGCTCCAATATTTGCAACCTCTATCGCTTCAGGTTCAGGACCTTTATCATCAGACCTACTTTCAAAAGAATAAACAACACCAGATATTTCTGGATAAAAATCTTTAATAATTTGTTCTATTTGATCACCGCTATCCCACAATAGGTCTCCATTTACAGAACGAATAGACCAAGATCTAGCACCATAGGTATAAATAACATCGTGGTCACCATCTCCATCAATATCACCACTTGCGGAGGTCGTTTTCATTCTACCAATTTCAGATAGTTGTTGTAAAGAAGATGCATTAGGAAAAGCAGATTGGTCTAAAGTAAGATCTTCGATTCTAGTTTCTTCACTGAATCCATCATAATCTCTGGCATCACCTTCATTCGCCATAAAAATGTAATCTTGCGAGCCAATATTATGAACTACCATTGCATCCGGTTGATACATTCCTAAAGTTGGATGATTTCTGATATCAACAACATTATCATCATAAGAGTCATATCCATTCCCAGGTAAACTATGATCCTTGTATCCCAATGACTTAAGTTGTTCAATAGTTTTAGATTCTAAGTTAACTATGGCAACAGCATTATTTTCTTGCATACCAATGAATGCAGTTCGACTATCAGAGGATATTGCCACGTACTCTGGTTCTAGATCTTGAGCAATGTTTGAAAATATTGTTTCACTAGAATTAGCAAAAGTAATAGTAACACCATTATGCGCACCCAATGTTGATGGCGTATAGTCATTACCAGGGCCTTGTTCTACAATCCATTCTGAAGCATCAGCATCGTTAGCACCGGCAGAAACAGACCAATTTAGGTTTCCACTATTAACCACATTCTTTCGAACAAGGGTTTTATTTTGAGTTCCATTTGATACGCCAGCCACATCCCAACCAGAACCTGGATCATCAGGGAAGCTCCCAATATAGTCAAGGATAGTAGTATCTGAATTTACAATCTTTACTAATGCTCTTGCATCATCACCATTGAAAGACACAACGCTTCCGCCTGTTGTTTGATCAGCATGGGAAAGAATATCAGAGTTTGATTGAGAATTAGCAACTATATGTACATCACCACTCGCGATAGAGCCTGTTAAATTGAATGAAAACTCATCAATAACCCCTCCGTTTTGGGCTCCTAGTATATAATAATCTTCAAGATCTACGGTAGATCCAGTACCATTATAAATCTCTAGATACTTATTATTTCCAGACTCTGCTTCACCATATTCAGAAAAAAACAAATCAGCAGCACAACCCGTACAGGTTGTATAAGTAGAATCATATTGTCCAAAAATTCTAATTCCTTGAGCTCTCCAATAATCTTCTTGCCCAATAAAGGATGAAAAATCAAGAGTTTCAGATTGACTCATTGGCTCACCATCAATAATTGTTATAATACTGATAGACCCATATGGATCTATTGAGTAGTCATCTGATGGCTCACCTTCATTAGCTGTTACAACCTTATTACCATCAGGGCTAAATTGTAAATTGTCAGGTAACACACCGACTTCAACTGTTTTTATATGAGCTCCTGTCAAAGCATCATAAAACACAACACTACCATTTTGATCTACAGCCTCAGCCTGGACAGCAACAGCAACAAGGCCATCATAAACCGCTACCGCATTAGCAGTACCACCAAACACTTCCATATCAACATCAATCTCAAAAGATAATTGAGGAGAAGAAGGTTGAGAAACGGAAAGTGCAACAATATCGTTTGCATCGGCATTAACAAAAAATATTTTTTGTGTACTAGCGTCATAATCTACTATTTCAGCAGCTCCTTCATCAAAAATTCCAGTATCGTACGTTGATAAATGAGTAACGTCAAGACCATCTCCTATACCACCAAAGATTCGAACGCCTTGTTCTTTTAATTCTTCTTTTTGATTATCAAAATGTGTAAAACCCATAGTAGTAGCGGGAGAAACAGGTTGACCATCTATAATATTTATAATACTAACACTTCCTGGAGGATCTATCCTGTAATCACTACTTGGCTCACCCTCATTAGATGAAATCACCTTAGAACCATCTGCAGAGAAAGAAACAGCATCAGGCATAATACCTACAGTAATTGATTCAATCAATGTACCTGAAGTACTATTATAAAAAGCAATTTGACCTGGCTCATCTACAATCGGAGATTGAACAGCGACTGCAACTAACCCTTCAAATACATCAACAGAATTTGCCTCGCCACCAACAATGATATCATCTCCACCAATTGTATATACTTCTTGTGGAGATTCAGGATCGCTAATGTCAACTGCAGATATTTCATTATTTTCAGAATTAACAAAAAACATATACCCTGTAACCTTATCGTATGTAACAATCTCAGCAGCATCCACATCAAAAAGACCAGTATCGTACGTACCAAGGTGATCAACGAAAACCTGTTGCCCAACGGATACGCTTTGAATTGAAAATGATAATAAAATTGTTTTTAATAAAGATCTCATTAAAGACTCCAAATTTTTGAGGGGGTTTTTATGTTTTTTCGAGCTGTTTGATACATTTTGTTGAGGGAAAAATATTCTAAGCAAGGATGGCAACTCAGGTGGACAATTACCACCCTTGCGTAGAAATTAGTTCGTTTTACTTCATAAACATTACTTTTGTAACATTATTGAATCCAGGAGCATTCATTCTGATAAAGTATGTACCAGAAGCTACTGACTTACCAAGGTTATCTAAACCATGCCAAGTTACAGCATGAACTCCAGCGCTTTGAATTCCAGAAACTAAATTCTGAACTACCCTACCTGTAATATCATAAACAGTTATTGCTACCTTACTCTCTGTAGGTATCGCATAACTAAATGTAGTAGCAGGGTTGAATGGATTAGGATAAGCTGATGACAATGCATAAGTGTTTGGTAAAATATCAGATAATTCAATATTTGTTCTAACAACTTGATTTGCATCGAAAACAACACTTCCTACTTCAGTTCCTTGGAACTCTAGTACCAATTCCTCACCACTTACTGCACCATCAACAGCAGCAGTAGTCGGATCATCACCATAGATTGCTGAGGTCACTAAATATTTATCATCGTAAATATTCATAGAACCAACCAATAATCCAGACTCTGTTTTCACATCAACCCAACTATCATTACCAAGACTTGCCCCACCAGAATTAACTGTTCCATTAATGAACATATATACTGGTGTAGGATTCAAGTTACCATTTACAGAATTTTCGATAGGTGAGTCAGAAGCAATAGCTACTCTTGCAGGACTTGTAGGGTATTCAAATGGTGTAGCTGTAGAGACCTTCACCCAATAACCCAAACCATTTTCCATAGAGGTTAATGTGTTTAAAAACGGAAGCTGGTCAGGATCATAAAGAATAGCGCCACCATCAAAACCACTTACGTATTCAAGTACGTCAGCATCAATTAATGATCCGAATGCTTGAGATGGAGGCATACTCATTTGAGGCTCGTATGCTATTAAATTCCAACCTGCAGAGAGATTATAATTGATAGATGTGTCCGCACCGTGAAAATCCATCATCATAGACTCATGCATCTTAACATAATAACCTTTACCTACTTCCAGCTCTCTTAGACTGCTGAATAAATCACCAGGCCTAAAATATCCTCCTGGGCTAGATACATAAGCTATGTCTTCCATCATCTCATGAAAAAAGTCAAAAGTTGTGCTGATATATGGATCTACATCCAAAGATATTAGATTCCAACCTTCTTCCATGTGTACCATGTCTGCAATATCTCCAGAAGCAACTGGGCCACTGCCAAGTCTTCCTTCATCATCCAATATAGACCATCCCTCAAGCCAATTCCATGTGCCAAAAGCACCACGATATCCAGCTTGATCAAAGAATGGGTCGGAAGGAACCGCCTCAGCTGTTCTATATGCACTGCTGTGTCCTGAAGGTCTTGGATCTACCAACGCCATGGTATTTGATACGACCTGAGGATCTGTTGTGTCAGCAACGAAAGAATCTGATTCAGCAGCGTTACCAAATACATCATCAGAATTTGCAATAATATTCTGAGAAGACCAGTAAAGAGCATTTGGTGTAGCAGCCATATAATCATCACGATTCTGTGTTCTGACCTCAGTACCGACATCATCATTATCAAAACCATCATCATCAATATCAACAATCAAATAGTTAACATACATTCCGCCACAGCCTTCTCTAGCCTTCACACCATCACCTGCACCGTTACCAATACCAGGTCCAAGTATAGACACATTAGAGAATAATGGATTAGTTCTAGGTTGCGAATCTAAATCGCCGCCTGTTTTGTTGTCCATCTCGTGACCTCGGTCAGATTCAGAATCCATTTTAACAAATAGGAACTGACCGCGACCCTGATATCCTTCATCAAGATCAAAAGCATCATCTCCAACTTGAACTACTGAACAATATTTTAGATCTACAGTTCCACCAAACATCTCAAAACCATCATCAAGATTGTATGCAACCTCACAGAACTCAACTGTAGTTCCGCGACCAACACCAGCTAAAGTAATACCATTGATCTCATTATCTTGACCAATGCTACGACCACCGTGCCAGACCCTTACATAACGAAGTACACCAGAATCATCATCTGGATCAGTACCACCGTAAGGAACACCTGTTAAACCTTCAACATTATTGGTTCCACCAGTAGTAGATATTGGAGCTTTACCATTAATGATCAATCCACCCCATAATCCACGCTTACCAGCAGCATCAATCTGTTCAGGTGAAAGTGCAGAAGTAAATGTGATCGGATGCTCTCTTGTACCATCCGCGATCAACTTACCGCCCTTCATTACGACTAATGCTGGAGCAAGACCTTGCCCATCATCTGGTAGAGCTTTGATCATCGTTCCAGGCTCAATGGTGAGTGTAGCACCATCTTGAACAAAAACTTGTTTTGCTAAAATGTAAACATTATCATTTGTTAGTGTTGTATTAACTGTAATGTCTTCTTCTAATACAGAAATCGTTTCACCCTCAGCAGGTAACCTTCCCTGTTCATCTAATATACTAAGACCACGAAGCCATAAGTTCTCAGAAAAAGCACCCTTTACTGGAGCTTGGACAAAGAAACCATCTGAGTTATAACTTGTTAAAGAACCAGAAGCATCCCAACCAGGAATTGATCCTGGAAGGTCCTCAACTTGGTCATAAGCTGGACTTCCAAAAGTTGGGCGAGGGTCAATAATACCACTAGAACCCTCACGACCATCAGCAGTTACGCCTGGATCACCACCTAAAGCAGTAAAACTTAAACTTGCAAAGTTATTAGCAAAATCATTACCCACTCCGCCAAATTGTAAGTTACTACCTGACCAATATAAATAATCTGGGTAGTTTAAACCTGTAGCTGCGAGATCCTGAGTAACAACCTCTGAACCATTGTCATAGTTTCTTGCACCATCACCAGAACTGAATACGGTTACGTGATTCATAAAAGTACCACCAGTACCTTCACGTAGTGTATACATACGGCTATGTCCACCGTTTGCACCACCACCAATACTGGTTACATTCATAAAGATCGGATGAGAACGAGGAGAAGAATCTAAATCGCTATTTGTTTTGCTATCCATCTCATATGCGTTATCTCCATCTGCTGCACCAGTAATCGAAAATAAGAACTGACCACGACCCTGATACCCTTCATCAGTATCAAATGCATCATCACCTGTAAATACTACCGAACAGTTACGAAGATCCACAGTTCCACCAAACATCTCAAAACCATCATCAAGATTGTATGCAACCTCACAGAACTCAACTGTAGTTCCGCGACCAACACCAGCTAAAGTAATACCATTGATCTCATTATCTTGACCAATGCTACGACCACCGTGCCAGACCCTTACATAACGAAGTACACCAGAATCATCATCTGGATCAGTACCACCGTAAGGAACACCAGTCAAACCTTCAACATTGTTAGTTCCACCAGTAGTAGATATCGGAGCTTTACCATTAATTATTATACCACCCCAAAGTCCTCTGCCATCTCCCCAATCGCTATCATCTGGGTTTAATATAGAAGTGAAAGTAATAGGAGCATCTTTTGTTCCATCCGCTATTAATTTTCCACCCATTTCAACAACAAGTGCTGGAGCAAGACCTTGTCCATCATCCTGTTGAGCTCTAATAGTAGTTCCTGCTTCAATTGTGAGCGTTACACCATCTTTAACAAAGACTTGTCCGGTTAAAACATAAACGTTATCTGAAGTCCAAGTCTCGTTTGCATCAATATTTCCTGTCTTAGCAACAGTTTGAGCAAATACAAAAGTTGAACACAACGTTAAAACAGCTAATATCAGTTTATTTTTCATTGTTTTTCCTTTTTTTATTTTAAATTGTTTGAAACCAACTCGGTTGATTCTTGTTGAAATTTGAGGCTATTTTTCTTGTGTAAACCATTTTACTGGTACTGAAATTCTACCAGTAATGTTTAGAATTAATTTGAAATGTGTTTGATTTTTGTTAGATGAATTATCTAATTAGCGTAGGTTACGCTTAAAGAAAACGAGCGGCCAACTTTGTATTTGGTTGTGGTGTAATTATTACCATCACGCCATTTTTTGCCATCCCACAAACCTTGGTAATTGGCGTTTAATATTTTATCTTCCGGCGCCTCGAAGATATGCACTTGCTCTACATCATCATCTAAAAAATTGTTTATGCGAAAGGAAAATTTTAGTTTCCCAATTTTTTTACCAGCAGTAAAGTTCAGCGAGTGAAACGGCAATTCCCAAAAACTACCTGAAAGTCCCCCCGCTAATGCTATTAATCTTTTGCTGTAAGTGTTATATGTTAAGTTTAAATCATACCCCGTAGAAGATTTAAAGTTTAATCCAGCGTTAAAAACCATATCAGATTGGCCTTGGAGGGGTCTCGTTTTCGTATAGGATAATGCCTGATTATAAAAACCTACGGCATTATTATCTTGAATTCTGTAAACATAAACTGAGTCTGAGGTTTCAATTTCTGAACTACTTATTGTAATGTTAGAGTTTACATTTAAAAATCCTACAGAAGCTGGTATAAAGGGCAACCCTTTTCTAATCTCAAATTCTACCCCATTAGTAACAGCTCGTTCAGCATTTTGCCATGATTTATAATATGATCTACCACTAGAAGCAACTAAAACCACTTCAATCGGATTTCTGAATGTTTTTTGAAAATAACCGATCGAAACTAACTCTAGACCTTTAGGATAATAATCGTATCTAATGTCAAAACTAGCAATGTCTGTATTCTTCAAGAATGGGTAGCCAATTGAAACATCTGAACCAAAAAATTCTTGATATGCATATGGAGCATATTCTCTAAATTGAGCCCTAGCAAGTGTTTTAGAATATGATGATCTTATCTTACTCTTCTCCGATAAATCGTAATTTATTGTAGACGTGGGGAGAAGACTTTTTTTACTTTTATTAAACTTAATTAGCAATGTGTCTGTATAGCTAGTGTCAAAACCAGTGGCAGGGTCGTCAATAAACACATCTTCAGTCGTGTAGGGCCTAAAATCTGTAACAGGATGCATAGGGTTCATATTTAATTTGTAATCTTCACTTCTAACCCCTGCGCTAATTTGAAATCCTTTTATTTTCGTATTTGCCATTAAGTAAAAAGCATCAACAGTCTCTTTAGCATCATAAGCATCATATACACTACTTCTCTCAAAATACATATACCCTTCGTACGCAGAATCAATAGATGCATCATAATATGTTAAGTTTTGATCTGCAAATTGATTGCCCACGCTACCTTGACCATTTATAAAAATATAATTTGAATCATTTGAGGTCTCTATATCTGAGAAATCCATTATTAGATATCTTCTATCAAACCTTCTTTCTTTGCTGTCAAGCCTCATGCCATATTTAATATCAACAAAATCAGTCTTCAATAAGTGGTTAAACAAAAGTGAGGAGTTTTTTTCATTACCCTCAGATGAATAAAGGTCACCCGCATTAGCAGCATTAACACCCTCATAAACCCTATAATAGTCAGAGCCATCATCATTATAATAATTATGACTAAAAATATACGGCTCATAAAGCACTGATCTACCAGATGTGATTTTTACATCCAAATTATTTTTAGCAATAATTGAACCAAGTAAAAAGTCAAATTCATTTAGAAAGCTAATAGAATTTTGAAGGATTGATTTCTCACTATATTTTTGATTAATTAATAGAGCCCCTTCAGAAAGTTCTAGAGATTTTCCTGTGGCACTAATAAACCTATCATTAGAAGTATGGGTGTAAATTGATTGTAAATTAAACTTCATTTTTTTTCGAAATGTAAGTCCACCACTTATGTTCATTCCCATATTGGTAGAATACTGTGATAGTCGCCTATCTAATTGAATGTCTCCAGGAATTAATATTTTCGTTGTATCAACAAGGCTTGTATTTCTGACACTCCATCGCATAAATCTTTCATCTAAATTTTTATATTTACTGGAAAAAGAGGCATCAAATAAAAACCCACCCTCTAGCTGACTGTTAAAATCTCTCTTTGTCCCAAGGGTCAAACCAAATGAGGATGGAAGCCCTGCCTTCTTCAAGGTATTGGTAAAAATTTTAGGAAATTTAGACATATTAGGATAGGCCTGCTTCTTCCACAAATTTGTCCTTAAAGTTGTACTATCTGGATCTACCTGCATTACTGTATCACAAGCAAAGTCACATATCCCATCATTACCAACTAAATCAAAACCTGTAATAACTTCGATAGAATCATCCATGAGGTTTTGCATAAAGTCATCAGGTACTGTATTTAGATCTACAATTTGTTTATCAAAAATAGATGGTAAACTCCTTGACCCATTATCAAATCCAAAATAATCATTTGAGCCAGAAAGATTTTTTCTGTACTTATCACCAGGTAGAAGATTTGTATTAACACTACTTCCAATTTTTAATCGATATATAGTTCTTTCTGGATAAATTTTTGTTCGAATGTTTACATTACCACCACCGAATGTTCCTGGTAAGTCGGCTCTATAGCTTTTTGCTACATCAATACTTTTTATTAAGGCAGTACTAAATAGGTTTAAAGGGACTGATCTTTTATCAGGTTCAGGACTAGGCATCCCAGTTGAATTAAGTTGGGCCATACTATATCTGTCCCCCAATCCTCTTACCACTAAAAATTTATCCTCAACTATTGTGACGCCAGTTACTCTCCTTACCGCTGAGGCAACATTACTATCTCCTGCTTTAGAAATTTGATCAGAACTAATATTGTCCTGCATTTCTAATGCATCTTGCTTTTGAGCTAAGCTGGAAGCAGCATCTCCTTCTTTTTTTACAGCTTGAACTTCTACCCCCATAATTGAAATTACATCCGCTTCAAGTAAAATATTTTCTTCAATAGTTTGACCAGCCTTTATATAAACGCCTAATACTTCTTTCTTTTTATAACCAATATAAGTAACTACAAGGTCAACTTCACCTTCAGGAATATCAGAAATAAAGTATTCACCATTAATATCAGTAGCACCCC
Organism: uncultured Flavobacteriales bacterium; assembly: GCA_913042175.1. Lineage (GTDB taxonomy): Bacteria > Bacteroidota > Bacteroidia > Flavobacteriales_D > Parvicellaceae. The sequence goes on along the minus strand of CAJWIX010000023.1, from coordinate 2,893 downwards.
CAAGTGTTGTACCCTTAACTACAACATTCGCACCTATGAGTACTTCAGAATTTTTTAGGTCTGTGATTCTGCCCGATAAGGAACCAACCTCGGAAAAGGCTATGTTTACAAAAATAAGTAAAAAAAGTAAGGGTCTCATGAATTGATTAAAATGTTCTAATGTTAATAATCAGAACAAATTTTAAATTAAACTTATTAGTTTTTTGTTAGGAAAAGATTAGGGTTGTGTTTGTTTTACTTATTTTCTAGAAGAGAAAATCTAAAAACAGTATTAGTTTCGTTACTTTTTAATACTCTAATAGTTGCATTGTGAACCAAAGCTATATGCTTAACGATGGCTAAACCTAAACCAGTTCCACCAGTCATTTTACTTCTCGATTTATCAACTCGATAAAATCTTTGAAAGATTCTATCAAACGATTCTTTCGGAATTGGTTCCCCTTGATTAATAATATCTATATTAATACTTCCGTTCTTCCTTTTAACCTTTATATATATGATTGAATCATCAAAACTATACTTTATAGCATTTTCTAGTAAATTATTAATAGCTTCTCTAAAAAGCTGAGCATCAATTTTTGCTGATAATGTTTTGGGGCATTCAATAATTATTTTTTTATTGAACTTTTTTAAACTTGCACTCACATCTTCAATACTCCCATCAATGACTGCTAATAAATTCTGTTTTAACAAAGAAAACGTATTTTCATCTTCCAGCGCCTCAATTCTAGATAACCTTAGTAAATCATCGATAATTGAATTTAGCCTCGTGGTTTGATTTAAACTTTTTCTTAAGAAATCATTTTTGGTATCAGAAGGAATGTCATCTAGAGCGGTTTCAATATATCCAGCGATAGAGGTAATTGGTGTCTTCAGTTCGTGACTTACGTTAGCAACAAAAACCCTCCTAACAGCTTCTAATTGTTTTAATTTTGTTATATCAGTCATAACAAGAAGGCACCCTACTACTTTATCATCCTGATCTTTTAAGATTTTTCCATTAACGTTAAAATAATATTTTTTTTCTTTTCCTATTTTTATTTCTTTTGTGATTGATCTTTTCTTCTTAATTATAGTTTTAATTATTTTTTTGAATGATTTATCCTTAATTGTTTTGTTATAATTTTTTCCAATAGAATTTTTTCTATCTAAACTTAGATAATCAGCACCAGCTTGATTTAAAGAGGTTATTTTTTCTTTAAAATCAATCGTAAAAAGACCCTCGGACATTGTCCGCTGAATAATTCTAATAAAATTTAAAATATTTTTTTGCTCATTTTTTTCTAATGTAATTGCATCAATTCTGCTCTTAATCTCAGCGGCCATGTCGTTCAGAGCAATAATAATTGAATGAATTTCTTCAGTGCCTAAAAACCAATTATTATTAAGGTTTGGAATAGGGTCTTGCATATCACCTGCTGATATTTTTTTGGCAGCTTTCCCAATCAAAAAAAGCGGCCTAGTGATTAAGCTTGAAACAAAAATAACGGAGGGTATTACAACTACCATTATTATTACGCTAATTAGAATAATTCTATTTCTAGCTCGGTCAATGCTCACATATAACGATTTCATTGACTCTGACGTCCTTATTATAAATGGAGAACCATTATAATCCTTTAAAATTGCTACGTAGAGCATATCTTCATTAATTGTAGTACTATATCTTTGAGATACCCCTAGGCCATTTTTTATAGATTGTTCAATTTCTTTGCGCTTAAATTGATTTCTGTGGTTCTCCATAAGACTAGGATCTTTTTCGGAATCAGCAAATACCACACCATTAGTATCCATTATTGTAATCCTAATATCAGAGTTTTTTCCAGATTTTCTAACAAACTCCTGAAGATTTGTTTCTTTTGATAAAGAGTTTATTGAAAGACTAATTAATTTAGCTTTTTTTGATAAGTGGCGTTGGACTTCATCTAGCCTAAAACGCTCAATAAAAGGGCCCACAAAATAATATTGAACTCCAAACCCTATTATATAAATAGGAAGCACAAAAAGAAGAAGCTGTAAAAAAAGTGGTTTATTTCTCATCCGGTTGTATAAACCGGTAACCAACACCTCTAACCGTTTTTATTAATTTTCCAGCTTTCCCAAGCTTTTTTCTAAGTCCAACAATTTGAAAATCTACTGACCGGTCAGTTACCGGATAATTATCTCCTCTAATTTTATCAATTATTTGATAACGAGTAAAGACCCAACCGGGGTGACTAGCTAAAAGATATAATATCTGAAACTCTGAAAAAGTAAGATTTTCAATTATTACATCGTCTACCTTTACTTCTCTTAATCTAGGCTTAATTGAAATTCCAGCAATAGATATGGATTTCTCAGAATCATCTCCATTTGAACCGAGAGATCTTCGCAAAACTGCTTCAATCCTTGCTAACAACACTTTTACGCCGAATGGTTTTGTAATGTAATCATCAGCTCCAGTTTCTAACCCCTTTACAACGTCTTCCTCTTGCCCAAGAGCAGAAACCATAATAATAGGAATTTCTTTTGTATTTTGATCAGATTTAATGATTCTGCAAACATCAAGCCCTTGTATGCCCGGAAGCATCAAATCTAATAGGACTAAATCAGGTGTAGACTCCCTTGCTTTTTCTATACCCAATTCTCCGTTTATAGCCTCATGAGTCTTATATCCATTGTTTGATAAATTGAATGTAATCAATTCTCTAATGTCTGGATCATCTTCAACAACTAAAATGTTTTTATTTAAAACCATGTTAAAAATTATATTCCTAATATTAGAATTTCATTAGGATAAAAAATAAATTAATTTTATCTAAAATCGTTAATTTTATAATCATGTCAATAGAGATTGAGCGAAAATTTATATTATCTAAAATTCCTAAAAATCTACCTGCTTTAAAAATTAAAC
>CAJWIX010000022.1 GCA_913042175.1 uncultured Flavobacteriales bacterium | reverse complement strand
TGGTCAAGCATGGCCTGGTGATATGGCGATAGATAACTTCGCTGTAGTAGAAGCAGCTGCTAATGATTTAGCTATAGTTTCAGCTACAGTGCCTACTGGTTGTGACTTAGATTCAGGACAAGTATGTATAAAGGTTGTTAATCAAGGTTTAGTTACGGAGAATACCTTTGATGCTTCATACTCATTAAATGGTGGTGCTTCTGTTACTGAAACAAACGGAATTCCAATGAATCCTGGCGATACATTAGATTTCTGTTTCTTCACACTTATTGATATGAGTATGGATGGGGTATATAATTTTGATTTCACATTAACTTCTGCTGTAGATAGTGATACATCAAACAATTCATTAAGTGCATCTGGTGAGAATTTGTATACACCTGCTGCTCCAATAACTTTTGATGACACAATTTGTGTAGGTGATTCTACTACTCTTTATGCAACATCAAGTGATGGTCCTATTAGTTGGTATGATGCAATGACAGGCGGGAATATGATTTCTTCTCTTGTCATGCCAAGTACTACAACCACTTATTATGCTGAAGCTAAAGCTGCTCAAGGATTCTCAGATGATTTTGAATCTTACAATGTTGGTGATTATATTGTTCAGTCTAACCCTACTAACTGGGCTACATGGCCAGGTGGTACACCAGGTGGATTGTATGATGCTATAATTTCTACAACACAAGCAGCAAGTGGATCTAACTCATTACATTTAGATAATGCAGCATCTAATGTTCCAGATCCTGTTTTACCATTTGGACAAACCTATAGTTCTGGTTCATTTGAATTTTCTACTAATATGTATGTAGAGACTTCAGCTTACTTTAATTTACAGGGTTCAGCTAATATCGGTACTGTTTGGGCAATGGAAATGACTTTTACTGGTACTGGAGGATTGATGGATCCATATATGTATGATTTGGGTGGTGGTACTCTAACTGGTACATATCCTGGTACAGGAGTGTGGTTTAACATTGAATTAAAGTGTGCAGATTTAACCACAGGTACTTGGGAACTATTTATTGATGGGGTATCTCAAGGCACAGCGACTATAGCTACAGCAACAGCTGTTGGTGGAGTTAATTTATATGCTGCTGCCGGAAACAATTACTATGTGGATGATATTTCATGGTATGCAGTGGCAAGTGATGCTTGTACTAGCGATAGATCTGCAGCCACAGTATATGTTGATCCATGTATAACAACTTCAAATATTACTTTCCAGGTTGATATGTCACAAGTTACGGATCCATTTACAACACCTGAATTAAATGGTACATTTAATGGATGGTGTGGGAATTGTAATGCCATGAGTGATGCTGATGGTGACAATATTTGGGATGTAACAGTTGCATTGAATGTTGGAGATACTATTGAATATAAGTACTCAGCAGATTCTTGGACAATTCAAGAGATGAATGATCCCAATGCACCATGTACTAACGGAGATCCTACATATACAAATAGAGTATACGTAGTTCCATCATCAGACGCAACTATAGGTGAGGTTTGTTGGGGTAGTTGTGATCCATGTTCAAATGGAATCAATAACGGATTAGCTGATATGATGATTTATCCAAATCCTGCTGATGAAATAATCAATATATCATCTAGAGATCAAATAAGTAAAGTTGTTGTTAAAGATGTATTAGGAAAAGAAATATTACACATTTCTACTTCTACTAACTTCTATCAGCTTGATGTTTCTAAGTTAGCATCAAACATTTACTATGTTGAAACATGGAATGGTACCAAGTGGTTCAAAGAAAGAATAATGGTTACGCATTAATCATATTAATATAAATATTAACAAGAGCGGAAAATTTCCGCTCTTTTTTTTAAATTGTTCTTGGTGAACTACTCAATTTATTTTCGCTTATTAGTTTTTACATCTTTATCACTTTTTTATGTGAAAAATCAATGTCAAGATTTATTACTTGGCGATTATGTTCCAGGCAATGGAATTACATTTTCAAGTAGTGATAATAATTATAAAGTAGTACTAAGAGGTTATTCCCAAAGTTTATTTGAATCTAAAAGGTTCTATTATGATTCATCAGGATTCTTTGACAATACAACTTACAATAGATTTAGAGCAAGAAGAGTTAGGTTAAGACTCTCAGGAAAACAATCTAATCCAGGTTTTAGTTATAGACTACAATTGAATTTAGCTGAATCAGAAGTTGAGAATGATGTATTATCTAATGTTTTATGGGATGCTTGGGTTGGTTATAATATTACAAAGTATTACAGGGTTAGTTTTGGTCAAAAATCCTCACCAACAGATAATATAGAAGTTTTAATGGCTTCTAACACCCTCCAATTACCCGAAAGAAGTAGATTGACAGGGGCATTTTCTAATATCAGAGAAATTGGCTTGTTTTTAGATGGAAGAAATAATATTGTTGGTTCAAGAATGGTAATAAAACCTTCGTTAAACATTACAACTGGTGATGGATATGGATATAAATTTTATTCCAAAGATTACGGTGGTCTAAAGTATGGAGCTAGAATAAATTTCCTTCCATTTGGTTTATTCCGAAATTTTGGACAATTCCGACAAGGAGATTTGGTTAGAGAAATATCACCAAAATTATTGATTGGTGTTAGTGCAAGCTATAATGATGGAATTACAAGCCGAAGAGGTAGAAGAAATGGTGACTTTATATACTATACAATATTAGGTAGTGATACTTCATATCAGTTACCTGATTTTTTTAAGTTTGGTGCTGATATATTATTTAAATACAGAGGTTTTTCTTTTCTAGGAGAATTCGTACACACTAAAGCTTTTATTTCAGATGACATTACTCACAGAAATGATCGATATAATAACCCGGATAATTTAACTACAAATTTTAGAACATATAGCCCTGCAGATTATGTGAGGACTCAAATGATGCTTGGGAGTGGAATTAATTTACAAGCAGGTTATATTTTTAGATCTTTATTTTCAATTGATGGAAGGTTTACTTTGCTAATTCCAGATGATCTATCATTTTTAAATAATTCTCTTTTTTACAACAGAAATAAATATTATGAAATAGGAATAAGTAAATATTTCACCAAGAATTATTCATTCAAAATACAAACTTCATATCGTTTTATTGATGATGCAGGTTTAAGACATCCCAATCATGAAAGAGAAGAATTTAACGGAAGTGAAGGAGTTTTTTATTTAATGGTTCAATTGGCATTCTGATGAAACTTAAATATATCATATTAATATTTATTTTTTGTCATCAAAATATATTGAGTCAAGACCCCAAGAAAATAACTGATCAATTTTTCCCAGATTTAGATATTCATGTTCCAACTCCAGCATTATCCAAAAAAAAGGGATTTACTAATTATAGAGAATTATTGTTTTTTCTTGATGAATTAAAGAACAAAAACCCATCCTTATTTAATTATAAATTCATTGGTAAATCTCAAAAAGGTAAAGAAATTCCAATGGTGTTTATAGGAGATTCTTCTAAAAAGAATATTAAAATTTGTTACATGGCTGGGTTACATGGAAATGAACCTGCTAGCACAGAGGGTATTTTACTTCTCATGCATAATTTATTGAATGAAGATTCTTTATCGGGATTACTTAAACATATTAATCTTGCTATAATCCCTATGGCAAATATTGATGGTTATGAAAAACAAAGTCGTTATGCAGCAAATGGTCAAGATTTAAACCGTGACCAAACTAAGTTATCTAACCCCGAAATGAATGCTATTAAAAAGGCAATTAATCATTTTTCTCCTGAAGTTATGGTTGATTTTCATGAATATAAGCCTTACAGAGTGGATTTTGTAAAATTTGGTGAATATGGTACAACTTCCATGTACGACTGCATGTTTTTATACTCTGGAAATTTAAATGTATGTCCATTGATAAAAGAGACTATAGAAGATAAATTTTTACCCATTGCTCAAAATGAACTTGACATCTATGATTTAAAATATCATAATTACCTTTCTTCAAAGCATAACAATAATAAAATTTATTTTAACCTAGGATCTGTTAGTCCCCGATCTAGCGCTACTTCTTTTGCTTTAAGTAATTGTATTTCAATGTTAATGGAAATTAGAGGGGTTGGTTTAAATAGAACATCATTTAAAAGAAGAATTTTCACCACATACTTATTAGCACAATCATTTCTAAAAACAGCAAATAGTGAAAACATATACGTTAAAAGACAAATTAGGTCATGCTCTAATTTCCCTGATGAAATAGTTGTTAAATACAATAAAGAAAAAACACCTTATCAACTAGATATGATAGACGTATATAATCAAAAAATAATCCCTGTTGATATAGTTTTATATAATGGTTTAAAATGTGAAAAAGTACAGACAAGAAAACGTCCTAAGTATTACATTATTGAAAAAGACCTTTCAATTGTAGCTGATAAATTAAGCACATTAGGATTAGATATTGACACTTTAAAATTTGATGAATTATTAGAAGTAGAATCCTACAATATTATTTCTCAAAGTGAATCTCCTACACTTTTTCAAGGATTTTATGAAAATATTGTAACAGCACAAATTGAAAATAAAAATTTAGTATTTGAAAAAGGAACATTTATAGTTCCAATGAATCAACGAAGATCAAACCTAGCTGTAGAAACTTTGGAGCCTGAGATGTTATCAGGTTTTTTAAGATTTAATGTCATTCAACCTGATGATATTTCTAAAATCCATCGTTATGTTTTAAATAAAGAATTATGAAGAGTCGAATATTATTACTCATATTGGCAATAGTTTTTGTTTCTAAGAACTATTCACAAGTTTCACTTGACATTAGTGATGCTAATTTTGAACATCAAAATAAATTAGACTTCACAATAGGGAATGGTCTTTCATTTAACTTTAATGATAGTAATCATGTCTTTAAAATAGGGGGTATGATTCAGTCAAGTTATATAAATAATAGACATACTATTGCTGATTTAACTCCCACCAATTTAATAGGTATAAAGAGGTCATATTTTAATTTATCAGGTTTTATGAATAAAGGATTGTTTTCATTTTTAATTCAAACTAATTTCAGTGAATCCTCTCCATTATTAGATGCTTGGGTGGCTTATCATCCTTACGAAAATTTACATTTTTACTTTGGACAAAGAATGACTCCTTGTAACAATTTATCCATGCAGTATATGGAATATGATTTACAGTTTTCTTCCAGAAATTACTTAAGTAAAAATTTTTCTGAAACCGGTAGAGAATTTGGGTTTTTCATGGAGTCAAATTTTGAATTGGGGAAACTTGGTATTGAGCCTATTTTAGCAATATCAAGTGGAGATGGTATAAATTCTTTTGGACAGAATTCTTTAGATTCAGATGTTGGTGGGTTTAAATATGGTGCAAGACTGAATTTATATCCTATGGGCTTTTTTAAACCAGGAAATAAGAATGTTGGACATGATATTATGAAAGAAGAGAATATAAAGCTTTTAATTGGGGCCTCATCTTCTTTAAACGTTGGAGCAAGTCATAAAGTTGGGGAAGGACATTTTAATCAAGAATTTATTACTGATGGGACATTTCAATTTTATGACAGTGATTCTTTGGGTTTGGTCCGTTATCCCAATTATTTGAAAAACAATTTAGATTTTAGCCTGAAGTATAAGGGTTTTAATGCACTAGTTGAATATGTCAATACAGCAGCTTATAACTTACAAGGATCTGCATTAAATAACAACGCATCTGTTTTGTTAGATACTACTCAAATAAGTGAGTTTTTGGTATTGGGTAATGCTTATAATGTCCAATTAGGATATGTTTTTAAATATGATTTTTCTTTGGATTTAAGATATGGCCAGTCCTTTAAAGAATTTTCATTTAATAGTAATTCAATTTTAAGAAACTATGATAGTATGGGAGTTGGTCTAACTAAATATTTTTCAAATAGGGCCGTTAAGACGCAGTTACTTGCTAGATATATAAATTTCTATGAAAACACCGATTTGAATCAATTAACCATAGAATGTTTATTGCAAATAAAATTCTAATTCTTATCTCTCTAAGTAAGTTATTATTTCAGCAATTTTTTGTGCAGTTTCAGCTGCTTTAGTTTCGGTAATAATGTAATATATTTTTTTACCTTCTATATTTTCACCTTCAAACCTTCTTGGAAGTCCAATAGGCGATTCACCAGTTAGCATACTGTAAAAAACACATGCAATCAAATAAGTGGCATTTGGAGAAGGATGTTTTTGATCATCCATATAGAGGTCTAATTCTGGATAATTTTCTTCAGCATATGAAATAGCATTTCCAGCTGGTACATAGGTGGCATTGAAAGAAGAAGCCAATGAATCAAGTTTAAACATCGTATTTGAATTTCTATTTTTTGAAATATTCTTTAAATAAGGGTATTCCCATGTACCATATATAAAAGGTTTTGTTTTATGTAAAGAGGCTAATTCAGTAAATAACTTTAAATATTTTGCACAAGTATCAGTTTCTAGCAGGGGATATGTACTATGATCATTGAATACAACAAAATCATAACTATCAAGATTGTAATTTTCTTTAATATGATAATTCCAATGTTCTTTTAATTTACTACCACCAATCGTTTTTTGATCAACACTTATTTTAATGCCTTTGTGTTCAAACATCATTTCTAAAACTTGTGGCAAATTCCAGTAAAAAGTAAAGCTATTACCAATCATTAAGAGCTTTTGTTTCTTTTCCTCTTTAATATTAGGGTGTTCTATGACTTTTGGTGAGTTACATGCAAGAGTAACAGCTAAAAAAGGCAGTAAAATAAAATATTTAGAAAGGCGAACCATCTACTCTAGTTCCAGGTGAAAATAAAACTCCAGTAATCACTGTAGCATGCTGTTCAAAATCTCCTGTTAGGTCAGGTGATCTAGTGTATGATTCGTTTGGGTTATTAGAAAGAGGTTCAACATCAAACTCTAAAATAATATTATTTAAACTATCTGTTAATGTCATGACATCTCCAGAATTATTGAGATTCATTACAGCATTTGAAGATGTTAAAACAATGGAGTTACCAAATAATCCAGATGGAGAACCACCACCAAATACTACAAGTGATTTCCCTGAAGATAAAAAGGTATTTGCTGGAAATTGGTGATTGGGAGTTCCTAAATTAAGATTTTCAGTGTCAAAAATTTTACAATAGCTTAGATCTATACATGAGTCTGATATATTCACAAATTCAACGAATTCATCTTCATTTGGGTCTCGAACTCCATCATTATTAGCATCGCCTGGTAATCCAGATGGTGGATCGTAGAGCACTTCGTTTATTATAAAGCCAGAAATATTAGCATTTAAATATACTGTATCAAGATCTGTGTTAGTTGTGTCAACAGGATTTATGGGCTCTGTAATGGGTTCAACATCTGTTGTTTTTGCACAATTAATTTGTAAGAAAAGTAAACTAAAAGAAAATAATAGAGTTGTAAATTTTGAAATACTGTGCATGATAAGCTTATTTACCAAATATAAAGATTAATTTAACGCTATGAGAAAAATAGTATCTGTCTTCCTTTTGATGCTAATTTTGGTAAATTGTAGAAAGCCAATTGATCCAAGCTCGTCTAACTTTCTTTTAGAAAACAACAATGGACAATTTCAATTTGATGATTACACCCCATTGTCTGATAAGCCAGTTTCAATTCATTATTATATACCTGATTTTATAGATAGATCTAATGCTCCAATATTATTTGTTTTTCCTGGTATGAACAGGAATGCTAACACATATAGAGATACTTGGATTAATCTTGCAGATGAAAAAGGAATTATGATATTTTCATTTGAATTCTCAACAACATATTTTCCAAACAGTATTTCTTATCAACAAGGATTTGTAACTGATGAAAATGGAACTTTAATTGATGAAAGTTTATGGTCTTTTTCTGTAGTTGAACCTGTTTTTGACTTTATAAAAGAGTCATTAAGCTATAATCTAAATTACTATGATGTTTTTGGTCACTCAGCTGGTGCTCAATTTGTACATAGATATATTTTATATAAACCTTTTTCCAGAGTAAGAAAAGCAATTGCGGCCAATTCAGGATGGTATACTGTTCCAGATACCACAATTAATTATCCATATGGTTTGAACGTTGTGAATTATAGTAATATAAATCTAATTCATTCCTTTGGTAAAAATTTAGAAATTCATTTGGGATTGTTAGATAATAATCCAAATGATCCAAGTTTGAGAAAGACTCCTGAAGCTAATGCTCAAGGTTTACATAGACTGGACAGAGGTAGGTATTTTATGATTAAAAGCGATTCAATTGCACAGGCCCACAATAATCCTTTTAATTGGGTAAAAAAAGAGGTTCCAAATGTTGCTCATGATCATGCAGGCATGTCTGTCTATGCTGCTAATGAGCTGTATTAAATTTCAAAGTTATAACCAGAGCGTTTCAGTTTAAGATATTTATCCTTATCAAATTGAAATAATTTTGCTGGTCTATGAGAAACACTTTTTTGATTTTTTCCAGTATCAATAAGTAATTTCATGGAATTAATTTTCTTTCTAAAGTTCCTTTTGTCAAATTTTCTTTCCAAAATCACTTCATATAAGTTTTGAAGTTGTGAAAGAGTGAACATTTCAGGCAATAACTCAAAACCGACAGGTTTATTTTGAACACTTTGAACTAGGTGAGCTTTACAAGAGGCAAATATTTTGTTATGGTCAAATGCAAGTTCTCCAATTCTTTGAACATCATGCCATTTTGCTTCAGCAGCATAAGAAGATGGGCTGTTGTTGATGTTAAGCGGAGATAATTCATGTTGGTCAATTTTCATTAAGCTGTAATGAGAAATAGTAAAAACTCGACCAAGAGGGTGACGACCAACATCCCCAAAAGTTTTTACTTGTTGAGTATATATGTTATCAAGACCTGTTAAGTCCAATAAAACTCTGTCAACGGCATCGTCAATACCTTCTTTAGGATGAACAAGGTCTCCAGGAAGCGCCCAATAATTATTGTAAGGGTTCACACCTCTTTTAATCAAAAGCACCTTCAAATTTGTATCGTCATAGCCAAATATGACACAATCTACAGAGACCGAATAATTGAAATTCTTATTTACCATTATTCTAATATAGTATATTATTTCTTTACGTTAATGTGAACAGATTTAAAATACTTTATTGTGGTTTTTTAAAAACCCTGTCCTTGCCAAAAAACTCTGGAGATTGAATAGATATAACTTTCATTGGATTTTTTGATTCAACAACAACACCATGCCATGTATTTTTAGGTACAATAATCAAATCACCAGTTTTAACATTATATAAACTATCAGCTAATTGAAATTTACCTTTTCCTTCTTTGATATAAACATGTTCAGTATGGTTTATATGTTTGTGAATTTTCACTTTTTTTTTGATCCATATCGCAAATGTGGTAGCATCAGTATTGGTGGATAATTTAGTAATACTAATGTTATCATATTCCTCATTTAAAGGCTCTATTCTATCAGTTGAGGAGACAAACCCCTGAGCATTAGAATGGTTTAATAAAAATATCAATAGAACTATATTTAGTATTTTCATGATAGTATTATGTTTTCAAATTGTTTATGTCCATTAATAAAGTCTATTGAAGATGTCCTTTTTTTACCCTCCACCTGAACTTCAAGTAATTTAATTGCATTTGAATTAGTGCCAACATAACAGTTTTTTCCTTTAAAAGTCATGTGTCCTGCAGGGATTTTTAAATCACTTAAGCAAGCATCGAAAAGCTTAAAGTTTAATTTTTTTTCAGCCAATTGAATTTTACACCATGAAGCAGGGTAGGGAGAAAGCCCTTTAATCTTATTTACAATTACATTACCGGATTCATTCCAATCAATTTTTGTGTTGGCTTTTGATAATTTTGGAGCTAGTTTTAATTCTATTCCATCAGTTATTTGTTTTGTAGGTTCAAGACTATTATTTTGTAGATTATCTATTGTTTTTAAAACTAAATCTTTACCTAACAACATTAATTTATCATGTAATTTACCAGCATTATCGTTGGGGTTTATTTCTGTTTTTTCGTACATTAAAATATTTCCAGTATCTATTTTTTCATCAATTAAAAAGGTGGTTACTCCAGTGTATGATTCCCCATTGATTATTGCCCAATTTATTGGTGCTGCACCTCTATATTGAGGTAATAGCGAAGCATGAAGATTAAAAGTACCCTTCTTAGGTATACTCCACACTATCTTTGGCATCATTCTAAAAGCAACAACTACAAAAAGATCAGCTTCAAGTTGTGATAATGATGATATAAATGACTCATCTTTTAGGTTTTCTGGTTGAAAAAGCACTAAGTTGTGTTCTTCTGCATATTTTTTGACTGAAGATGATTGTAATTTTCTCCCTCTTCCTGCAGGTTTGTCAACTGATGTTACTACACCTACAATTTCGTGATTACTTTGGTTGATAGCTTCTAATGAAGCCACAGCAAAATCTGGTGTGCCAAAAAAAACAATTTTCATATCAATAAACTTTAATAACTAACCCTTTTAAATACTCACTTTCAGGGTGATAAATATTAACAGGGTGATCTTGAGGTTGGTGAAGTTGATGTAATATAGAAACTTTCCTGTTAGCAACAATACTAGCAGATAAGATAATGTGTTTAAATAACTCATTGTCAATTACTTGAGAGCATGAGAATGTAAATATTAACCCTCCAGATTTCACTTTTTCAATGGCTCTCGTATTTAATCGCTTATACCCCTGAACGGCTTTATTTTTGGATTTAATATGTTTAGCAAATGCAGGTGGGTCAAGAATGATTATATCAAAATCTTCTGGTAAGTTTTTGATGTAATCCATGGCATCTTGTGTTATAGATTTGTGTTTTTGTTGTAGTTTTTTATCAAGTAGTGCAATATTTTCTTCTACTAACTCCATTGCCTTTTTAGAACTGTCTAGTGAATGAACTTCTTTTGCCCCAGCATTAAGTGCATAAATGGAAAATCCGCCAGAATAACAAAAAGTATTTAAAACTTTTTTGTCTTTACTCATAGCAGCAAGTAATTTTCTATTTTCTCTTTGGTCAATAAAAAAACCTGTTTTTTGACCTGTCTCCCAATTTATAATAAACTGGTTGCTATTTTCGGTAGCTACTATTTGTTTATCATCCACTTTTTTAAGTAGATATTCATTCTTTACGTTGAATTCTTGCTTAAAACTCCCAGGAATGGTGTTTTCACTTTTGTCATAAATTACATCAATTTCAGGCATTAATTTGGCTAAAATTTTTGCAAACTGAGATCTCAATCTCCACATTCCAATAGAATGAAATTGTATAACCATCACATTGTTGTAAACATCAATAATGCATCCAGGCATATCATCACCTTCAGCATGAACTAGTCTGTAAATATTATTGTGTTGGTTAATGTTTAAAGACGTTAATCTATGTTGAATAGCTCTTTCTAATTTTAATTTCCAGTAACTCTCATTAACCTCAACAGCGTTAAATTCAAATAATCTAACCGCTATACTTCCTTCATTGTAATGTCCATATCCAAGAAATCTTCCTTTGTTATTGATTATTTCAACAATATCCCCATTAATAATACCTTGTTCAATATTTTTAATTGCACCAGAAAAAACCCATGGATGTCTACGTAGTATAGATTTTTCTTTTGTTGGTTTTAATGTTACTTTCTTGTGCATTGAAATCTTCTGTATCAATTCTTAAATTAGTACGCAAATTAAATGATTTTATGAAGTTTGGGCAAGTAACAAACCTAGATAGTATTGAATTTGACCTTCCTGAAATACCAAATAGGACAAAAGAACTATTGAAAAAATCTACATCTGAAAAAAGTGTAAAATTTTACTTTGGTGCCCCAGGGTGGTCTGATATCAACTATAAGGGAAATATTTACCCAAGAAAAACTTCTTCAGCAAAAATGCTTATAGAATATGCCAAGCAATTCAACAGCATTGAATTTAATGGTACAAGATATGGCGTTCCTAAATTGACAACAGCAGAAAAGTGGAAAGATAAAGTAAACAAAGACTTTAAATTTTCTATGAAATTACCTCAATTTATCACTCACAGAAAAAATATAAATGATATTGAGTCTTATCAAAAAATAGATGAATTTTTATTGTTGTGGGACAACATTGTGCATTATTCAGGGGTAAATTTTGCTGTAATGGCCAATTATTTTCGATCAGATAAATTCAATGATTTAGCTAAGTTTGTTCAATATTGGCCTAAAGAAGTTCCTCTTGCAATTGAACTTAGAGATCAAAGTTGGTTTAATCTAAAAATGTCTCAAAGCTGGCATGAACTATTTTATGAAAATCAAATAATACCAGTTATTACAGATACACCAGGTAGGAGAGATGTCCTTCATTTTAATTTGACCAATGATCATTTGTTTGTTCGATATGTTGGAGACTTTAGTCATGAATCTGATAAAAAACGAATTGAACAATGGGTCAATCGTATAAGTGAATTAGTAGGTATGGGCGTTAATCATATTTGGTTCTATGTTCATCAACCTGGTGAAAACCGTGAGAGGATATTACAGTTCTATAACTATATGCTTCCTTTAATCAATACTTCTTTGGACTTAAATATTCCTTTGTTGGTAGATTATAGTAAAGCTTAAATGTAACCCATAAACTTATAGGTGTAATATCCTATGATTTCATGGAATAAGACTTTCCATTTAAATAAAATGTTGGATTGTGGTATTAATATAGTTTCTAAATCAAAATGCGTTTTTTCAGCTTTTTTACAAAATGGAGTTATATTCAATCCTGTTTGGTTAAAACAAGCCATTGATCTTCTCATATGATAATCTGATGTAATTAACAAGCATGTCTTCTTCCGACTTTCATTATTAATTAATTCAGTCGTAAAAACAGCATTTTCATAAGTGTTCTTTGATTTTGTTTCGGTGATTATATCCTTTGCTTTGATATCAATGCTTTCAAGAAATGATTTAAGAATTTCTGCTTCTTTCATGTCAGAATTTAAACTACCAGAGGCGCCAGTTATTATAATTTTTGAAATTGTTTTTTTATGATATAATTCGATAGTGTTCAATAACCTATCATTGTGTTGATTAAATTGAATATTTTCTTTTGTAGAGCTAAGACTAATCATACCACCCATTAATATGCCATATTCAAATTTTTCATTTTTAATATCGTGATTTATTTTCCATTTATTGAAAATTGTCCTGTATACAAGACCATTAGAAAAAAATA
Organism: uncultured Flavobacteriales bacterium; assembly: GCA_913042175.1. Taxonomy (GTDB): domain Bacteria; phylum Bacteroidota; class Bacteroidia; order Flavobacteriales_D; family Parvicellaceae. The sequence continues at coordinate 13,965 of CAJWIX010000022.1, read as the reverse complement.
AAATAAATATGATGGCAGTTAATAAATATTTTCTCCTTCTGTATTTAATTCTGCCAAATAGACCAAGGGCCAAAAATATGATTATCCAAAAAAAAGGATCAATTAAGAATGAAAGGATCTTTGATAAAACGAAAAACACTTTGGTAAATATCATTAATTTTGGCGAAATTATGTATTTTAAACAAAATAGATTTACCAATACACAAAGTGTAATATGAATCAAAAACCATATCAACCAAAGCATAAAATTAGGATTGTAACTGCTGCTTCTCTTTTTGATGGCCATGATGCTGCAATTAATATCATGAGAAGAATTATTCAATCTACTGGATGTGAAGTTATTCACTTGGGTCATGACAGAAGTGTAGAAGAAGTTGTGAACTGTGCTATTCAAGAAGATGCCCAAGCCATTGCGATGACTTCCTATCAAGGAGGACACAATGAGTACTTTAAGTTCATGTTTGATTTATTAAAAAAGAAAAATGCTAGCCATATAAAAATATTTGGAGGTGGAGGAGGTACTATTTTACCTGAAGAAATTAAGGATTTACATGATTACGGCATTGCAAGAATATATCACCCTGACGATGGTAGATCAATGGGTTTACAAGGTATGATCAATGATTTAGTAGAGAAAGCAGATTTTCCCACTGGATTAGAATTAAATGGACAGGTTCAATCTTTTGATAAAAACAAACATCTTGAGTTAGGTCAAATTATTTCATCAGCTGAAAACTATGGCGACAAGCACAAAAATGCATTAGCAAAAATAAAACAAAGTGCTGACAAAAAAGATATTCCAATACTTGGTATAACAGGAACTGGTGGTGCTGGAAAATCTTCTTTGGTTGATGAATTAGTTAGAAGATTTTTATTGGATTTCCCTGACAAACATTTGGCCATTGTATCTGTTGATCCTTCTAAAAGAAAAACAGGCGGTGCTTTATTAGGGGATAGAATAAGAATGAACGCTATAAATAATGAAAGAGTATACATGCGTTCTTTAGCAACAAGACAAAGTAATTTAGCATTATCAAAACATGTTTCTCAAGCACTTGATGTTCTTAAATGTGCAGATTTTGATTTAATCATATTAGAAACTTCAGGGATTGGCCAATCTGATACGGAAATATTAGACCACAGTGATGTGTCATTGTATGTCATGACACCAGAATTTGGTGCTGCCACACAATTAGAAAAAATTGATATGCTGGATTTTGCTGATGTTGTAGCGCTTAATAAGTTTGATAAAAGAGGTGCTTTAGATGCTATAAGAGATGTCAAAAAGCAGTATAAAAGAAATCACAATCTATGGGATATAAATGATGATGATATACCTGTTTATGGTACCATTGCTTCTCAGTTTAATGATCCAGGGATGAATAACCTCTATAAACACCTAATAGACTTAGTTGATCAAAAAACAGCAACAGAATTAAGTTCAACCTATGAGATAACTAAGGAAATGTCCGAAAAGGTTTATGTAATTCCTCCTAAAAGAGTTCGTTATCTGTCAGAAATTGCAGAAAATAACAGGTCATATGATGAGCTTTTGAATAAGCAAATTATCATTGCTGAAAAATTATTTGTGCTCCATAAAAGTTTGGAAGAGATTAAAGATGATGGGAATGATGACGCTAATCAATTATTACAGCAAAAAATAGATCAATTAAAATTAGATTTTGATGCTAGAAACTGGAAAACAATTGATGAATGGGAGGCTAAATATAGTGCCTATCAAAATGATTTTTTCACTTTTAAAGTAAGAGGAAAAGAGTTAAAAGTAGCTACTAAAACAGAATCACTTTCTTTTTCTAAAATTCCTAAAGTAGCTTTACCTAAACTATCTAATTGGGGGGATATCATAAGATGGACTAACCAAGAAAATGTACCTGGAGAATTTCCATTCACAGCAGGTTTATTTCCTTTTAAAAGAGAAGGGGAAGACCCAACTAGAATGTTTGCTGGAGAGGGAGGTCCTGAACGAACCAACAAAAGATTTCATTATGTTAGTTTGGGTATGCCTGCAAAAAGGTTATCAACTGCTTTTGATTCTGTAACTCTTTACGGAAATGACCCTGATTTAAGACCTGATATATACGGTAAAATCGGAAACTCTGGGGTGTCTATATGTTGTTTGGATGATGCTAAAAAACTTTACTCTGGATTTGATCTCAGCTCACCAACAACTTCTGTAAGTATGACAATTAATGGACCTGCTCCTATGCTATTGGGGTATTTCATGAATGCAGCTATTGATCAAAATTGTGAAAAATATATTGTTGAAAATGGGTTGGAGAAAGAAATTGACAAGAAAATTGCATCCTTGTATAAAGGTAAAAACAGACCATCTTATCAAGGAAGTCTTCCAGAGGGAAATGATGGACTAGGTCTAATGTTACTTGGTGTCACAGGCGATCAAGTATTGCCTTCGGAAGTGTATGCCAAAATTAAAGCAGATACCTTATCTCAAGTTAGAGGTACAGTGCAAGCAGATATATTAAAAGAAGATCAAGCTCAAAACACTTGTATTTTTTCCACAGAATTTGCGTTAAGATTAATGGGGGATGTTCAAGAATATTTCATACATCAGAAGGTTAGAAATTTTTATTCTGTTTCCATTTCTGGTTATCACATAGCTGAAGCTGGTGCAAATCCTATTACACAATTGGCATTTACTTTGGCAAATGGATTCACATATGTAGAATACTACCTAAGCAGGGGAATGTCTATTGATGATTTTGGTCCAAATTTATCTTTTTTCTTTTCTAATGGCATTGACCCAGAATATGCAGTTATTGGTAGGGTAGCAAGAAGAATTTGGGCAAAAGCCATGAAAAATAAATATGGAAGTGGTGAGCGTGCTCAAAAATTAAAGTATCACATACAAACTTCAGGTAGATCCTTGCATGCTCAAGAAATTGATTTTAATGATATTCGTACAACTCTTCAAGCTCTATACGCCATATATGATAACTGTAACTCTTTGCATACGAATGCTTATGATGAAGCCATAACTACTCCCACTGAAGGTTCAGTAAGAAGAGCAATGGCCATACAATTGATTATAAACAAAGAATTGGGGCTTGCTAAAAACGAGAACCCTATGCAAGGGTCATATGTGATAGAAGAGTTAACAGACTTAGTTGAAGAGGCCGTGCTATTAGAATTTGATAGGATTAATGAAAGAGGGGGTGTGCTTGGTGCAATGGAAACAATGTATCAAAGAAGTAAAATTCAAGAAGAGTCGCTTCATTATGAAACCTTAAAGCACACTGGAGAATATCCAATTATTGGAGTCAATACTTTTTTAAATTCAAAAGGTTCTCCTACAATTGTGCCTGATGAAGTCATTAGGGCAACTAAAAAAGAAAAAGATTATCAGATTAACATGTTGAACAATCTTCATGAAAATAAATCTAAGGATGCCAAAGTTTCATTGCAACAAATTCAAAATGCTGCTATAAATCAAGAAAACATCTTTGAAGTATTAATGGAAGCCTGTAAGCACTGTTCATTAGGTCAAATTACAAACGCATTGTTTGAAGTAGGAGGGCAGTATCGAAGAAATATGTAATGAGTGATCATTTAATCATTTTTTTAAAGAATCCCATTTTTAAACAGATTAATGAATCTAAAAAGTCCACTAAATGGACTGAGTTTATTGATTTGTTAGAACATACTTCTTCTATTACTTCGAAAGTTGATGCGCACAAGCATCTTTATTATGATGATTATATTGAAAATGATAGTGTTTTCAATGATCAGAGCTATTCAAAAAAAATTCATACTTCCAAGAACCCAAAAAGCCAATTGATAGAGGCGGTAAAGGAATCTTTTGGACAATGGGCAAAAAAGGTGGTGTTTATGGGGGCAGATTCAATGGAGTTAACTAGTAAGGATATTAATCTAGTTTTTAAACAGTTAAATCATCATCATGTGGTTATATTGCCAGAGCTAAACGGTGGTATTCTACTCTTTGGATTGACTCTTTTTAGAAGTGATATTTTTGATCACTTTCCATGGGAAACAGAAAATGATTTGTTAGATACTATAATCAATTTACAGCGCAATAAAAACACCTATTGTGTCTTGGAAGCAAAATCTGCATATGATTAAAAAAAACAATGAAATCGATAATTATATTTCAAATTTAAATATTGAAAGACAAGAAGTGATTTTAACATTAAGAAATGGACTCTTAAATAATCTGCCGGATGGCTTTAATGAAGAAATTTCATTTGGTATGATTGGGTATGTAGTACCTTTGTCTATTTATCCAAAAGGATACCATACCAAACAAAACACCCCATTACCCTTTATAAATTTAGCTTCTCAAAAAAATCACATAGGTTATTATCATATGGGTATTTACAGTATGCCAAATTTGATGAGTTGGTTTGTAGATGCTTATTCGAAATCAGTTAATCACAAACTTGATATGGGAAAAAGTTGTATAAGGATTAAAAAATTTAATGATGTTCCTTATAGTTTGTTTCAACAATTGGCGAAAAAAGTAACTGTTGAGGATTGGATAATGACGTATGAGTCACATTACTTGAAAAAGTAATTTATTTGATTAGCGAAATGGTTCCTTTACCGTTGAATGGTTTTCCGTTAATATAATGGCCGTTAACAATGTAAATGTATGTACCCACGTTTAAGTCTTTATTTCGAAATTTACCGTCCCAATAGCAGTCTGTTTTACAACAGCACGAAGATTGAAATAACAATTCTCCCCATCTATTAAAAATGCTTAATTCAACATCTTTAATTCCTCCACCCATTACTCCAATTCTGTCATTCAATCCATCTCCATTAGGAGAAAAACCATTTGGAATAAAATACATGTTTTCGGGAATCATGTCTACCTTTACATAGATAACGGAATCACATCCGTATGACCCATTTATTGAAATATAATTATCATAGTCTTGATTAATCAATAAACCATTGCCAAAATTTAAAAACTCTCCTGGATATAGGATAGTATCTATATAAGCTGTATCTGGATTATAAAATGATAAATTAATTAAGAATACACTATCACAGCCACTAGCTAATGAAACAACTTGTTGTCCACTGGGGTTATTTATGTCGTAAGTAGTGTTGTTAATTACAAGTGAATCACCTTCACATAGGGTAGAGTCAATAATGCTGTTTATGGTATATTGAATGTTAATTAAGATTGTTATTATGCTATCACACCCTAAATGGCTTGTATATAAATGAGTGCCAGATAAGTTTGTGCTATCATATACTGTACCATCATAAATAAACGTTTCTCCAGCACAAATAGATTGAAATATTGTATCATTTATTTCTTGTGACTCAATTAGATTTATATAAACAATACTATCACAACCTCCAATAAGGTTAAAAGTGTCAGTACCTGTAGGATTTGCAGCATTATACAAGTTTCCATTAATTGTGGCTGATAAACCAAAACATACTGTTGTATCAATGGTTGTGTAAGAGTCACAACTTTCTTTGAAAATTCTTACATGTCCTCTGTCATCATTATTATTTGTATTATTTCCATCATTGTACTCAGCACCTAAAGCTACGTAATCTCCCAGGTCATTTAAAGCTACTAGACCAGCTAAATCATTGGATGATTCTCCATCAATGTCTTGCCCAATTTTCAACCAATTTCCACCGTTCAATTCGTATATGCTTACATGTCCACTATTTGTTCCATTCCCATCGTTGTGTGTAGCTCCTATAGCAATTCTATTGCCTAAATCATTTAATGAAATGGAAACACCTGATCTGTCATTAGCGGCTTCTCCATCAATATCTTGTCCAATTTGCAACCAAGAACTGCCAACCCATTCATAAATTTGAGTATGACCACTATTTGTACCATTCCCATCGTTAAATGGAGCTCCAATGGCAACCTTATCACCAGTATTGTTAATACTTACAGAAGTGCCAAATCTATCATTTGGATTTTCTCCATCAATATCTTGCCCCATTTTAACCCAATTACTGCCATTAAATTCAAATATTCTTGCATGGCCTGATTCTGCACCACCACCATCGTTCATATAAGCACCTATAATAACCTTATCACCTGAACCATTTAAATCCACAGCAATTCCTGACCCGTCATAGTCTGCCTCACCATCAATGTCCTGACCAATTTGTGACCAGCTTCCTCCAATGAGTTCATAAATTCTAACGTGCCCAGCACTAGGTCCTGTACCATCATTATTTATTGCGCCAATAGCTACTTTGTTGCCATTGTCATTCAGTGATACAGACCATCCAGAATTATCTCCGCCAGCTTCACCAAGTAGATTGCTTCCTATTTGATTCCAGGTTGTGCCATTCCATTCAAAAACTTGGGTAATGCCTGCATCAGTTCCTGTTAAATCATTATATCTTCCTCCAATGGCAACTATGTCACCATTATTGTTTAAATCAACACTGCATCCAAATTCATCTTCAATAAGTGGACCGTCAATGTCAGCTCCTAACTGTGACCAGCTGCCACCATTGAATTCAAAAATTCTTACGTGTCCAGATTTATTGCCATTGTCATCATTATCGTATGCGCCAATAGCAACAGTAAGACCATCTCCACTAATGGCTACAGCACCAGAGTGATCATTCTGGTTTTCACCATCAATATCTGCGCCTACTTGCTGCCACTGTTGTGAATAGTTTTGTTTGGTAGCAAAAAGTAAAAAAACAGGGATGATTATAAGGTAATTTAATTTCAAAATTATTGGCATTTAATTTATTGCATTATTGAAATTCATAACAACCCAAGTCATTAGGAATAATTCTTACTCTATTTAAAATATCTTCAGTTATAAATGATGATTTCCCTAAGTCTATTAGTTCTGAAGAGTCAGACAAATCAAAATCCCATTCACTGGGATTTTTAAAATAAGTGTTAAGATTTGGAAAACAATTTACAAATAGTGAAGCATTGGAAATAGTGTCTTCTGTTTTGATGCCACAATGATCAAATAAAACATTGACATCAAACCCTGAAGCATCTTTTCCTAAAGTGTCACATACAAACTCTGTATTGCCATTTCCATCCATAATACAATTGGTAAAAGTAGCTTGATCAAAAGGCCTAAAAATCAATTGTTCATTTATGCTTTGGTAGTAATCTTTGAATACAAAGGTAGGGGTGTTTCTAAAACCATACCAATAATTAGCAAAGGTGCAATGTTCAAATTCAGCATGTCCACCAATACTAATAAATGCACTGTAATTGTTACTATTGGCAAACAGTGAATTACTGGCAATAACATTCCCTCCTTGAGTTAATATGTTGGCATACAGTGAGTTATTTATTTTTACCTTATTTAATACTACAAATTGATTATTTTGTAAAGTATCAATTTGAATACCTACAACAGCATTTTTAATTTCGGTTTGTGTTATGCTAGATTGATTTGGTTGAAAAAAATATATACCTCTCCATTGTCCAGCAACTGAATCTGCAGGGTACAAAAGATAGTCTTCCATTCTATCTTGTTGAAATACTACAGGGTCGTTTAAAGTTCCATTAACCTCAAGAGAGCTTTTATATACATATAGTACTGAATTTGCATGTCCATGGATAGTTGTTCCTGGATCAATGGATAGTGTTTTTCCAGAGTCTAAATTGGGGAAACCAACAGCTGCAACTCCATATATAACGTGAGGTTTGTCATTAAGCCACTGTCCTTCTACAAGTTCGTTGACATGAAAATAAGCATCTTGACCCCAAGCATTGAGTACTACTTGATGTTCATTTCCATTGGTATTAAAGATAATTTTATCTTCAACAACTAGGGGGAGATTTTGTCCATTCGGGTCAATCGTAACTTCTACAAAGATAAATATGCTATCACCAGGAAGTAATTCAATTTCTTCAAATAAGACACCAGATTTACCATCAACATTTATCCTGTAGGGAGAATTTGTTTCCATGGCTAAGTGTAGGGATGATATTTTTAGTACACCATTGTAGTTGTTATAGCACTTAAAGTGCTTAGTAGTAGAACCAATAGTAGTAAATATCGTGTCAAATAACAGTGTGTCTGTTGATGTCGACACATTGTATTGCCCACCTGTTAAATGTTCGTTTTTTTGACAACTTTGTATAATTATTATGACAAAGCAAACAATTGATAGTATGACTATTTTATTTTTCAAAATTGGTGCAATATATATAACTGAGAAAACATAATTTTATTTTAGTTCAGATTATTTTTGAAAATATAATTTAAACATTAAATTTGCACGCTCAAAGATCAAAAATGAAAAAAGGAATACACCCAGATAATTATAGATTAGTTGTTTTTAAGGACATGTCAAACGATTATGCTTTTTTAAGTAAATCGTGTGCCCCATCAAAAGATTCAATCAAGTGGGAAGACGGAAATGAGTATCCATTAGTCAAATTAGAGATATCTCACAAGTCACATCCATTCTTCACTGGCAAAATGCAATTTGTGGATACAGCTGGTAGGGTTGATAAGTTTAGAAATAGATATGCTAAACAGAAAAAGTAACTAATTAGAACAGATTTAGTAAATTAACCTCCACTTTGGAGGTTTTTTTTTGTCTATAGGTAAAATATTATGAATTATACACTTTTTGACGGTCAGTATCATCAAAAGCTAAAGCCACTTACGTGGACTAAGCCAGTATCTAAAATAAGAGTTGGAATAACAACAATTAAAGAAAAATGGGAAAATTATTTTGGTGAAGAAGTTCATATAAGAACAAAAGATTATCTGTCTAATAAATTCAATTCTAATACAGAACAGTCAATCATAGGAATATGTGCAGCGCTATTGCCAAATTCAGAAATTGTTTCAGCTATTCATGATTTAGAGGAGAATACCATAATGATTCATGATAATAAGGTATTGGCTATTAAACCTTTACCTCCAGAAAATGTGGAATTTGATAAAGTATTGTCTTCTTATAACAAAGTGACCTATTTGGGAGATTACAATATAGTTGATAGACCAATGGATGTTTTTTTACACAATGAAAGTGAAATTCACAATGATCTACAATTTCTTCAAACAGATGAGTTAAAAAAATCTTCCTATGGAGTCAACAATTCATTCATTGGAGAACAAATTTATATTGAAGATGGTGCTAAGATCCAAGGTGCATCATTAAATAGTGAAACAGGACCAATTTACATTAGTAAAGATACTGAAATCATGGAGGGTTCTTTAATTAGAGGGCCTTTTGTTATGTTAGAAGGTTCTGTGTTGAAGTTGGGAACAAAGGTTTATGGTGCTACTACATTGGGACCATACTGTAAAGTTGGAGGGGAAGTGAGTAATGTTGTTTTCCAAGGTTATGCAAACAAAGCACATGATGGATTTGCAGGAAATAGCGTAATAGGTGAATGGTGTAACTTAGGAGCTGACACCAATACATCCAACCTGAAAAATAATTATGGTATTGTCAAATCTTGGGATTATTTCTCCAATGATTACAAAAGTACGGGCACACAATATTGTGGCTTGATAATGGGAGATCATTCTAAATCTGGTATCAATACCATGTTTAATACAGGGTCAGTAGTAGGGGTTTTTGCCAATATTTTTGATGCTGGTTTTCCACCTAAATTTATACCTTCATTCTCATGGGGTGGTAAAAGCGGGTTTGTAACACATGAAATAAAGAAAGCCATAGAAGTTGCCAAAGTGGTAATGAAAAGAAGAAATGTTGAATTAGATAAAAAAACCCTAGAAATCTATAAGCATATCTTTCATCAAATTGCTAAATAATTTAGTTTGGCATATCAATTGAGTATTAACTCTATGAACGTGTTTAATTAATTAGTTACAGGGAATTTTTATTTTTCATTGTAATTACAAATTAAATATTACAAGACATATTGTCATTAAACTAAGTAATAAACAATTATGAGTGACTTTTTTGCAGATAGTGATTGGAAGGGTTTATCGGATGTAATTGAAACAGATACAGAATTTATTCCTCTAATATCCCCTGAGGATGAGGATAGAATGAATCTAGAGGAGGTTCCTGATAAATTACCCATTTTGCCACTAAGAAACAATGTGTTGTTTCCTGGAGTAGTAATTCCAATAACTCTTGGTAGAGATAAAAGCATTAAACTCATTCAGGATGCCTATAAAGGCAATAAGATTATTGGTGTTGTTTCTCAAAAAGACTCAAACATTGAAGAACCTCAGTATGCTGATTTATTTAAGATAGGAACAGTTGCTCAAATCATCAGGATGTTAAAAATGCCTGATGGGAGTAGTACCATAATTATACAAGGAAAGAAGAGACTAAAACTTATGGAGGAATTAGCTGCCGATCCATATCTTGTAGCTAAAATTGAAGAGTTTGAAGAGAAAAGGTTAAAGAAGATGTCAAAAGAATCATTAGCCTTATTTGATAGTTTAAAAGATCTTGCTTTAAATATCATAAAGAATTCTCCCAACATTCCTTCAGAAGCTGCCTTTGCAATAAAGAACATTGAGAGTCCTAATTTCTTGGTTAATTTCATCAGCTCACACATGAATGCAGAAGTTGATGAAAAACAAAAAATGCTTCAAGAACCAGACATTCATTTAAGAGCCCAATTATTGATGAAGCACTTAAATAAGGAGCTTCAAATGTTGGAACTTAAAAACGACATACAAACCAGGGTTAAATCTGATCTTGACCAACAGCAGAAAGAATTTTTCCTTCATCAGCAAATGAAAGAGATTCAGAATCAACTGGGTGAAAATCCAGTTCAGCAAGAAATAAATGAGTTAAGGGAAAAGTCAAAATCAAAAAAGTGGTCAAAATCTGTAGAAAAGGTTTTTTCTAAAGAATTGGATAAGTTAGAAAGGATGAATCCTTCTGGAGCAGAATATGGGGTTCAAATTAATTATTGTCAATTACTTATTGACTTACCGTGGGGTGAATACACAAGTGATCAATTTAACTTAAAAAAGGTTCAAAAAATTTTAGACAGGGATCATTTTGGGCTTGATAAAGTTAAAGAACGTATAGTTGAGTACCTTTCAGTGTTGAAACTCAAAGGGGATATGAAATCACCCATTTTATGTCTTTATGGTCCTCCTGGTGTAGGTAAAACATCATTAGGTAAGTCCATCGCTGAAGCTATAGGTAGAAAATATGTAAGAATGTCCCTTGGTGGGTTGCATGATGAAGCAGAAATTAGAGGACATAGAAAGACATACATTGGCGCTATGCCAGGGAAGCTTATAAATAACTTAAAAAAAGCAGGAACCTCAAACCCAGTTTTTGTTTTAGATGAAATTGACAAAATAGGTAAATCAGGCCATGGTGATCCTTCATCTGCCTTACTAGAGGTTTTAGACCCTGAACAAAATGATACTTTCCAGGATAATTTTGTAGAAATTGAATATGATTTATCAAAGGTTTTATTTATAGCGACAGCCAATGATTTATCCACTATTCAGCCTGCTCTAAGAGATAGAATGGAGATAATTCCCATCAATGGTTACACCATAGAAGAAAAAGTCCAAATTGCTAAAAAACACTTAATTCCAAAATTGGTCAAAGATCATGGAATAGCTTCATCTGATGTTAAGATTGTCCAAAAGATATTGGAAAAGGTTATCATGTCATACACCAATGAAAGTGGAGTTAGAGGATTAGAAAAGAAGCTAGCCAAATTGGTTAGAATAAGGGCAAAACAAATTGCTTTTGAAGAATCCTTTTCAGTTCAACTTGATTCTGATTTCGTTATTAAATCACTTGGGCCTGGTATGGATCCAAGTAAATATTCTCAACATTTGATTCCAGGAGTAGTAACTGGATTGGCTTGGACAAGAACAGGTGGTGATATCCTTTTTATAGAGACATCTAAAACTAAAGGGAAAGGGAAACTTACGTTGACTGGAAATCTTGGAGATGTTATGAAAGAATCTGCCGTTATTGCTCTAGAATACTTAAAGGCTAATGCAGATAAATTTGGATTTTCACAAGAAGACATAGATGAGAGTAATTTTCATATACACGTTCCAGAAGGAGCAACGCCAAAAGATGGTCCGTCTGCTGGGGTTACAATGATAACTGCTTTAGCTTCAGCTATATCTAAAAAGAAAGTGAAAAAATTCCTTGCTATGACTGGTGAAGTAACGCTAAGAGGAGATGTTTTAGCTGTTGGAGGAATTAAAGAAAAAATACTTGCAGCTAAAAGAGCAGGTGTTAAACATATTCTATTGCCAGAAGCCAATAAAAAAGACGTAGAAGATATTAAACAAGACTATTTAAAGGGTCTTGATTTTAAATATGTCAAAAAGATGGAAGACGTTATTCAATTTTCTTTAAATTAAGATAACTTTTTTTCATTTTATTTTAAATTCAGAATTGAGTGTTAATAAGTTACTCTGTTAAATAGGGGTAATTTCTTCATAAATGCTATTTTTAGCATGATATAGCTCATATTATGGCCAATAACGAAGTTCAATATACTGAAGACAATATACGTTCCTTAGATTGGAAAGAGCACATCAGAATGCGTCCAGGGATGTATATTGGTAAACTTGGAGATGGTTCATCTGCAGATGATGGCATTTATGTTTTAGTTAAAGAAGTCGTAGATAACTCTATTGATGAGTTTGTAATGGGGAATGGAAAAAAAATTGATATTTCTATTCAAAATGAGTTAGTAGAGATTAGAGATTATGGTAGAGGAATCCCTTTGGGAAAGGTCAAGGATGTAGTTTCTAAAATGAATACTGGGGGTAAATATGATTCAAGAGCATTTAAAAAATCTGTAGGGTTAAATGGCGTTGGTACTAAGGCTGTAAATGCATTGTCATTAGATTTTTCTGTTGAGTCGATTAGGGATGGAGAGTTGAAGAAAGTATCATTTACAAGAGGAGATGTTGTTAAAGATTTCCCATTGGAAAAAACAACTCAAACCAATGGTACAAAAGTGCTCTTTTCACCTGATAAAGAGATTTTTAAAAAATATAAATTCCGGGATAACTATCTGGAAAAAATGTTTTGGAATTATTGCTACTTAAACAGAGGTTTGGCAATAAATTACAATGGCAATCGATTCATTTCTAAAAATGGGTTAAGAGACCTATTGGAAGCTAATATGGATGGTTCACCTTTATATCCAATAGTTCATCTTGAAGGTAATGACATTGAAGTTGCTTTTACACATTCAAGGGGTTATGGTGAAGATTATTCCTCTTTTGTAAATGGCCAACATACTACACAAGGTGGTACACATCAAAGCGCCTTTAGAGAGGCTGTTGCCAAAGTAATTAAGGATTTTTTTAATAAATACGAACCTGTAGATATTAGACAAGGAATTGTTGCAGCAGTAAGTATAAAGGTTATTGAGCCTGTTTTTGAATCACAAACTAAAACCAAACTCGGATCTACAGAAATAGAACCCAATGGTCAATCTGTTCGTGCCTTTGTGATGGATTTTTTAAAGGAGAAGTTGGATAATTTTCTTCATAAAAATCCTGATGTGGTACAGCAGATGGAAAATAAAATTAAGCAATCTGAAAAAGAACGAAAAGAACTTTCTGGCATAAGAAAATTAGCTAGAGAACGTGCGAAAAAAGTGAGTTTGCACAATAAAAAATTGAGAGATTGCAAAATACATTTTAGTGATTTTAAAAATGAAAGAAGAAAAGAGACTTCAATTTTCATAACAGAGGGAGATTCTGCTAGTGGGTCAATTACAAAGTGTAGAGATGTAAAAACACAAGCAGTATTTAGCTTGAGAGGTAAGCCGTTGAATTCATTTGGGTTAACTAAAAAAGTGGTGTATGAAAATGAAGAGTTCAACCTCATTCAAGCGGCTTTAAATATTGAAGAGGACATGGAAAATCTTCGATATAATAAAATTATCATAGCAACAGATGCTGATGTAGATGGAATGCACATTAGGTTATTATTGTTGACATTCTTTTTAAGGTTTTTTCCTGATTTAGTTAAGAAGAATCACGTGTT